>JACMLD010000158.1 GCA_014379785.1 Chitinophagaceae bacterium | reverse complement strand
TCTTTCAGCTTTTCTGCGATCAGTTGACGGCCGAAATAAATATTTACTTTCTCCTCAAATACGACGGTGATCACGCTGAGCCCAAAGCGCGAAAAAGAACGCATTTCTTCCACTCCCTGTATATTGGCAAGAGAGCGCTCTACGGGTGAGGTGATGAATTGCTCTACTTCCTGGGCGGCCAGCGTCGGTGCGGTGGTGATCACCTGCACCTGGTTATTTGTAACGTCCGGCAACGCATCTACCGGTAACCGGGCAGCACTCCACAGTCCCCATATCACCAGGCCAAGCGTCATTATACCAATGACAAGCTTGTTCTTTATACTAAAATGAATGATTCTATTGAGCATGTCAATTGAATGATTAATGAAATAACAAAAGCGAATAGATGAACCAAGGCCGAAGGCGTGGATAATTTTTGACAAGAATCTTATATGGCTAACTGCGGAGGCTGCCAGATGGGTAATGAAATATCTGTAACTCCTGAATGTATGGAAGACAACAACTGGCTGTCTGCAACGCCGTGCGGTGATGAAATGGAAGGAAGAAAATGGTTGATGGAAAAGCCAGCGCAACAGGAACAATGGCAGAATGGGGAGCAATCGTCGTCGTGGTCGGCGTCTCCTACCGGTTGCTGACTGACTGACTCATGAGCTGCATTTTCTGTGCCGCCAGCAAACCCGCCATCAGTGCAGGGCATGCAGTTGAGCGCGAAGACGAGCAGAGCCATGAATAAAGCAAAAACCTTCATTAAGGCAAAAGTAAGAAAGATTTTTTCCGGCAGGTAGGTTTTTGGTGAATCATTTCGCGACAAGGTTGCAAAGCAGCCGACGAATTTCCATCCCAGGACAGTTATGTCATGCTTTCGTATGATTGAAATCATCTTTAAGTCAGCATAACGATTCTACCTTCCGCAAAGAATCATTCTTTAACAATAAAAAAAAATAAAATGAAAAAGCTTACGATAATTCTATTGGCCATTTTTATCACATCTATTGGTTTCGGACAAAAATCCAAGGTGGATACCACAAAGTCACAATCCGGGCTGGCGGTACAGTCGACATACAAATGTCCGATGCACAGTGATGTCGTGAGCAATGTGCCTGGAAAATGCCCTAAATGCAATATGGACCTTACCGAGTCCAAAAAGGAAAAAATGAAAAAGGATGTCACAGGAAATTTCGCCTGCCCAATGCACAATGAAGTTGTCAATGACATGGCAGGAACCTGCGCTAAGTGTGGAAAGGAGCTTGTAGTGGTTGACAGAAAAGGCAGTAAACAAGGTCAGAAAACATATGTCTGCTCCATGCATCCTGAAGTGACAGCGACAAAATCTGGCAAATGTGCAAAATGCGGTATGGCGCTGACGTTAAAAAAACAGAAGAAAAGCTGATTCCAGCCATACCTTTAGGAGGATGAAAAAACCATTCATTCTAATTATATCGCTGATTGTTTCATTAAATGTCAGCCTTGCGCAGCATCAAAAAACTTCCGGCTACAAAGGGATATGGTTTGCACTTGGACAAAGAACAGAATATGGAGATAAATATTCGGGGGGACTTGGCACCTATACCTCCAGCCACATACCCATTGCCATTTATGCAAAAGCTGTAAACAAGACTTTTTTTGTGTACGGAGGCACTACCTCGAAGGATGAAAAGCATCTGCTGATCATGATTTCGTATTTCGACCACAACAAGTCTGTGGTTCCAAAACCGGTGATTGTTTATGATAAAAAAGACGTGGATGACCCGCACGACAATGCCTCTGTTTCGCTAGACGAAAAAGGACATATATGGGTATTCGTAAGCGGCCGAAATACTACGCGACCGGGTTTGATTTTCAAAAGCAGGCAGCCTTATGACATCAATGATTTTGAAAAAATAAGTGAGGGTGAAATGACCTATCCACAACCCTGGTGGATGAAAAATGGATTTCTTTATTTGTTTACGAAATACACAAAAGGCCGGGAGCTGTATTTTTCCACCAGTGCCGATGGTAAAGAGTGGAAGGAAGGGCAAAAGATAGCCGGCATGGGCGGGCACTATCAGCTTTCCAATATTCACAACGGAAAGCTCACCACTGTTTTCAACTATCACCCCGGAGGCGATGTCAACAAACGTACAAATGTGTATGTGCTCCAGACCGCCGACAACGGAAGGACCTGGACAAATATCAAAGGAGAGGCAATGCATACTCCATTGACAGATCCGCGAACCACTGCGCTGTTGCGGGATTATCAAAGCGAAGGCAAGCTCGTCTACTTAAATGATATCAATTTTGACGCTGCTGGAAATCCAGTTATCCTGGCGGTTATCTCTGGCAATCATGAACCAGGGCCAAAAGCGGATCCCAGGGTATGGACCATCATACACTGGAGAAACGGAAGATGGAATTTCCACGATGTCTGCAGGTCGACCCATAATTACGATATGGGCTCCTTGTATATAGAAAAAAATCTGTGGCAGATTGTTGGTCCAACCGAGCCCGGTCCGCAAAAATGGGGCACCGGTGGCGAGATGGCGTTGTGGGTCAGCGGCGATGAAGGAAGAAACTGGAAGAAAAAAAGTCAGCTCACGAGCAAGAGTATGTTCAATCATTCCTATGGGCGCAGGCCTTTGAATGCTCATTCGGAATTTTATTCTTTCTGGGCTGACGGGGATGCCGATAAGTTTTCTGAATCGCGTTTATATTTTTGTAATAAAGACGGCACAAAGGTTTGGATGCTGCCTTATGAGATGGAAAAGGAATTACAGAGGCCGATTAGGATAAAATAAAAAGGGGATGAGTAGAAACTCACCCCCTGTGTTATCCCGCTACGACCATCAAAAAAGTTGATTGCCTGTTATCTCAACCAGGTCTGCAGCTGATAATACCCCGTCCTGAGAATGAAATAGTATTTTATCCAACAATTGCTGATAGGTATAGTAGTACTGATTGGCACGTGGCCTTTCCCAATGATCCCTTACCCAGATATAACCCGGACTGACCGGAGCATTTTTTATGGGTGCCAGCCAGTTTACAATCTGCTGCTGACTGGTGCTGGCAGGAATATTTATTTTCTGATTGTATAAAATAAAAGGGGTTGGATTTACGGTGCTGTTTCCAAATTCATCCTGCACAGTGGCCGTTGCATTCAGCTGCAGCAGGTTTTGTGTCAGCGGAAATGTGAATACGACTTTGCTTTTTGCCCAACGGCCTTTTGTAACAATCATACCCGTGGTTGGCAGCAAGGCTCCGGTGATCAGGTCCTTCAATTCAAATTGCCAGTTGATCGTAAAGGCGTTGCTGTTTGAAAATATCGATTTGAATTTTGCCGTATCGTAGCTGTAAACAATTTCGTTGAGCTCGTTTGCTACGTCGTGCATTTCTTCCAGCGTTGCCTTACCGTTTTCTTCCGGTGTGACGTATAAAGGAACCACTTCAAACTGCACTTCATTTATGTTGACTGGCTGGGCAGGTGGCAAATCCAGCAGCACTTCCCTGCTGTGACTTGCATTTGATGTAAGGAATTGTTTCCACGCGGGCCAGTGACCGGTTGTTCCGGTTGTTTCCCTCACATTGCTCAATGCGCCTGCTATAGCAAGACCGGGAATCTGATATGCCTTTGGGGTTGCATCTCCCTTGAAACTTACCTGCATTTTATTGGTTGAAGATGCGCCAAAAGGTATAGCTGGTATGCTTACCAGTCGGTGTTCTGTGTCATACACATTGTCCGCCGATGAATTGGGTACGAAGGTCATTGCCTGTCCGGTTGCCTCGTTGGTAACTGTCATTACCTTTTTCGCAATCGTGCTGCTTCTCAGTGTGCTGCTGCTACCCGGGTAATATTCCAGGCTCATGCCCAGGCTCAATGATTTTGAAGTGCCTGCAACATTTTTTTGCAATGAATGCGGCATGTACTTTGCCACAATCGCGTGTTCGTGTACCGCGGGCGGCACCACATTCAGATCCACCGTGTTGGTAGGTACCCGTCTTGTGACATAGTCGATGGCAAAAATTTCCCAGGCGGAATTGGGGTTGAGTTTACCAAAGCGTACTTTCTGAGGATCACCATATTTCATCTCCGGCAATACATGTATCTCTCTGCCTTTGTAAAAAACGGTCCACTGCTTGCTGCTGCGGTTCACATGAATGATATCCGTATAACCGGCCAGTGCCAGACCAGGTACAAACAGCAGGTCTTCCATTTTAACTGTGAAGGCCGGGCGGTGGATTTCGTTATAACTTCCCGTTCCGTTCCAGTACACACCGAATCTGCCTTCACTGTATCTGAATATATCGGTAATGCCATCTCCGTTGAAATCTCCAAAACGCATGTTTGTGCTGAAGTCACTGCTGTTGTTAAAATAATACTGGCTGTTCAATTTCTTCCATGAGCCGGTACAGCTGTACTTTATATACATGTCGGCCCTGAATTGGGGTGCTGGTGGTTGAACCAAGGCATACTGGAGATAAACTATATCCGTCTTATTGTCACCATTAAAATCTCCCACCTGTATATAGTTGTTTTGGCTGCCGGCATCTGTAACCTGCATCCAGCCTCCGGTACCGCTGTATGAGACCAGGACCTTTTTATCCGGGCCAACTCTCAATATGTCTGTTATTCCATCACCATTGATATCACCGAACCTTAATTCCGAAACAGGTACTTGAGAATTGTTTATTTCATGCCAGGCCCCTGTGGCATCATACAAAACGAGCCATCGGTTGTCTTTTTTCGCAAACAGATCCGTGATGCCATTGCCGTTGAAGTCAATCATACCATCGACCATGCCTGTTCCCATCATATCAGAAGAAATGATATCGGAAAAGGCGACCTGCTCATCAAAATCTTTAAATGGCTGCCAGTTGTTGTCGAGGTTACCGGTTACAATCACAGGCTGCGCATTCAGTGGCACCGCGCGTCTGTCAATTTGCAACGCCACGAAACCTTCCTTCCCATTGCCGTTGCCTACTGCGGTATGTATCACAATATATCCCTGCAGTTTGCCCGTAGTTGTATTGAAGCAGACATTTCGAAAACTCACGCTGGTAAACGGGTCAAGATCCGCGGCTTCCTGAACCGTTAATACGGTATTGCCTTTGTATGAAATGGAATAGCGGTCGCCTTCGGAAACATCTGCCGATACAAATTCCTTATAAAAGTTGTATTTGTCCACCGCCTGCAAATCGATTTTCAATCCGCCGAGGTCCGGGTTCAGTTCAAATGCCACTGACAATTCCGCTTCCTGTTTTTTATTTGGTGACCATGGCTGATAGGCATACGTGGTTACCCGTCTTGCTGTGTAATCTCCTTTTATAGTTGTCGTAGTGGTTCCATTGCGCACCAGGGAATCTGCCCTGTCATCAAAGCGGTTGGAATCATCGTTTAACAAAAGGACGATATGGGTATTGTCCGCCTGCTTCCACCAGATCTGCTCAGACGGATGAATTTCAGGATGATTGCCATGCGCCTCTTCTCTAACAAAAGGTCCGTAGACAGTGACAGTCTTATTTAATAAAATCGTTTTGGAATTGCTGCTGGTAAACCAGGGATTGCCATAGCGATGCTCGTCTGGCGTGATTTCGGCTTCGACGGTGTACTTGCCTTCTGCGTTGGTATTCCAGTCATCGGTTTTGTATGGAATAGCTGCTGATATGAAATCTTCAAATCCGGTGGCAGGCAGGAGGTGAATGTTCCAATCGCTTTCATCACCATAGTTGGAAACGCCAAAGCGTGAAACAGTACCGGTTAAATGTTGTTTTTCAGTGCGTATGGGATACCAGTTTTCGCCAAAGAAAACATTTGCTACCGGATATGCTGAACCACTGAATTTTCTGTTCCCAATCAGGTTGTAGGTGGAGGGCGCCGTTGGATTGATTCCTTTTAATCCCTGGTATCTATTCTGCACATCCGTAAACTGGGTAATATCCGTGGTGGAGCATGCAGCACAACTGGTGTAGTCAATTGCCTGGGCCAGAACAGATCTCCCGGAAGCAATTAAGCAAAGCAAAAATAAAATTGATCTTTTCATAGCGCGAAGCTCTGAAAGTTGCGCTCCTCGATTTCTACCGTAAACGCGTGATTTTCTATCTAGACAAGATCATTCTCAACAGCGAACCGGATGAGCATAGCGGTATTCTTGACATTCAACTTGAGATGAAGATTTTTTCGGTGGCTGTCCACGGTGTCAATACTTATGAAGAGCTCTTTTGAGATTTGAACATTTGTCAGTCCGGATGCGATAAGCTTCAGAATTTCTTTTTCTCTTTTGGTCAAAGGGGGTAAACTATTCTGAAGAAGTGTTGCCGATTTCAAAGCCATACCAGCATTGAAAGCGAGATATGTTTGTCCGGTGTTCACAACTTTTATTCCTTCAACGATCTCCTGTTTGCTCGCATTTTTCAGCAGATAGCCACTCGCCCCGCTTTCCATCATTTTTCTGATATATGTACCCTGGTTAAAGGAGGACAAAGCCAACACCATGATTCCGGGGTAATTTTTCTTTATAAGGCTGCAAAGGTCTACTCCGTTCATATCGGGGAGACTGATATCCATGAGTATTACGTCAGCAGTATTGCTTTTGAAATAATTTAAGCAGTTCTCCGCACTGGTAGCATAGCCACATATTTCGACCTCTTTTTCTTTCTGAAGTAAAGAATAAATTCCCTCGATCACCACAGCGTGATCTTCTACTATATAAACTTTTATCATTTTCTGTTTTGGTGATTAAAGGTCTATATAATTTTTATACAATCCAGCGGGCTTTTATGAAATCACCCTTTTACGTTAGTGCCATGAAACCTATTAAAGTCACATTTGCAGCTGAAATGAAATTCTCCTGTGACAGTCGCCAACGCATATTTTGCTTACCACTGCCTTCAAGCCAGGTCTACTTTTTAAACAAAATAAAATGACAAACAAATTAAAACGGGTTGTAATAACCGGCATGGGTGCCATTACGCCAATCGGAAACTCTGTGGATGAATTATGGGGTAATATCGTGCTCGGAAAAAACGGAGTCGATATGATTACGAAATTCGATACAAGTAATTTCAAAACAAAGTTCGCTGCCGAAGTGAAAGGCTTTATTGCGACCGACTATTTCAAGAAAAGCGAGGTGAGAAAATATGACTTGTTCACCCAGTACGCAGTTGCCGCGGCGGATGAGGCAGTAAAAAATGCGAATTTAAAGTTTGAAAACCTGAATGCGAACAGGATTGGTGTTATCTGGGGTTCAGGAAACGGGGGAATGATGACAATGCAAAATGAGGTGGAGAATTTCTTTAAAGGAAACAAGAGTCCCAGGTTTAATCCCCATTTTATTTCAAAAACAATTGCAGATATCCCTTCAGGTGTGATCTCTATAAGATATGGGTTGCGGGGCCTTAACTTTTCAACGGTCTCTGCATGCGCATCGTCTAACACGGCAATCTGCGATGCATTTAATTATATCAGGTGGGGAAAGGCAGATATTATCATAACCGGCGGCTCCGAAGCAGCTATCAATGAAAGCTGTATCGGAGGTTTCAACGCAGCCAGGGCCTTGTCTACGAACAATGAAAATCCACAAACGGCCTGCAAACCGTTCGACATAACGAGAGATGGCTTTGTGCTGGGTGAAGGTGCCGGAGCGCTTGTACTGGAGAGCTTAGATTCTGCCCTCTCACGTGGAGCAAATATTATTGCAGAAATGGCGGGTGCAGGAATGGCTGCTGATGCTTACCATCTCACAAGCTCACACCCGCAGGGCGAGGGAGCATATCTCGGTATGCTGGATGCCTTAAACGACGCGGAAATTGAAGCCTCAGAAATCGACTATATAAATGCACATGCCACTTCAACCACACTGGGAGACGACAGTGAAATGAAGGCCATCATGCGGGTTTTTCATCAACCAAAGACACTGCATATCAGCAGCACAAAATCGATGACGGGTCATTTGCTTGGCGCTGCGGGAGCAGTTGAAGCAATTATCACAACCAAGGCAATACAAAAAAACGTGGTGCCTCCAACCATCAACACCACGGAAGTTGTACCGGAGTGGAAGGAGCAATTCAATCTGACCATTCAGAAAGCACAGGCAAAAAATATAACGTATGCTATGAGTAATACTTTCGGATTCGGGGGTCATATTGCAACGGCCATTTTTAAGAAATATGACCCGAACGAATTGCTGTTGAAATAATGGAATCGGATGAAGTGGAAGGAAAAAAACGCGACGAAAAGGGCAGTATTTTTTATTGCTTTGGTAATGGGAATACTGATTTATATCGAGTGTAAACGGATTCCTTTGTTCTGGATTTCGGATGAGCCTGGCAAAAGGTTTGAAACACCTTATTTTCCGAAAAAAGGAACAAGGAGTCAGACCGTCACCCCGAGCGAAGCCGAGGGGTCCCCAACCGACCGGAGTCGGGTCACTGACAGCGGTGGGGGATTTCTCCACTCGCTGCGCTCGGTCGAAATGACTGTCAGCCCGCCTGCCCCGACCGACCGTCAGACTTTCAACTCAATATTCACGGATGTGCCATTGCCCGGAGAGGTGACAATATCAGTTGTGCCGTTATAATATTGTACCCTGTATGCAATATTAGACATGCCGGCACCCTTGCTGGATGCCAGGATGCTGCTGTCGAACCCATTTCCATTGTCCTCCACAGTAATTACAGTCTGGTCTTTCGAAAGGATTAATTGCACTATAACCTCAGTAGCATCGGCGTGTTTTACGACATTGTTAACCAACTCCTGAATAATCCGGTAGATAAATACTTCGGCAGTATTTGACAGTTTTCTTTTTTCACCGTAGTGATGACAAATCATTTTTATTCCGGTGGCCGAATTTATCATGTTGCAGAAATCCGACAGAG
This sequence comes from Chitinophagaceae bacterium, assembly GCA_014379785.1. Lineage (GTDB taxonomy): Bacteria > Bacteroidota > Bacteroidia > Chitinophagales > Chitinophagaceae > JACMLD01. Next base: position 3,170 of record JACMLD010000158.1, on the reverse strand, counting down.
CCTCATTCAGTCCAAATTTCACCAATGCCTCCGGCATTAGATTCTGCGCTACTTTTCTCAGGTCGACAATGGTATTGTCAAGCATACTTAAAGACTTGTCCCACAAAATCGACTCCTGAGCCGACATCTGCATATTGTCCCTGACATTAATAAAAGAGAGTTTGGTGCCGGAAAGTAAGCTACCCAATCCATCGTGCAGATCTTTGGCGATTCGGCTTCTCTCCTCCTCTTGGCCCTTCAGCATCGCATCAATAGAGACGAGTTGTTTGTGCTTTTCCAATTCGATGATCTTCTGTCTTTGAATGGCCTGTTGCTGTCTGGCAATCTGCTGCGCCTTTTTTATGTTGGCGTATCCAAGGTAACCGAACAATAGCAGGGCGAAGATAGAAGCAATAAAAATTTTATTAAGCGTTGATTTTTGTTTTACGGCAGACTCCTGAATATCCTTTTCATTTTGAAGCTGGATGATTTCCTTTTCCTTCTTTTCTGATTCATATACGGCTGCCAGTGTATTGATTTGATTGATGTTGCTTTCCAGAAGCAGGCTGTCTTTCAGAGCAGCTGCCTGCTGAAGCAATTCGAAAGCCTTCGAATTGTATCCTGTTGCATGATAGTAATCAGAAAGGTTCAGCAGTGCATTAATTTTCCCAATTTTAGCATTGCTTTTCTGCGCAACAGTCATATTTTCATCGGCATACTTCTTAGCCATTGCAGGTTTGTTCATTTTCAGGGCTGTTAAGGAGATGTAATACAATGCCGCGGTCTTATTTGCATTGTGTCCGCTTTTAGAGGCAATGGCAAAAGCCTCTTTAAAATAATAGTGAGATGAGTCATACTGATGCAGCCTAAAATGCACCAATCCCTTGTTCATGTAATACCCACTGTTGAGTAAAACCTGTACCGGGTGCGGCATATAAGGTTTAACCTTATTGAGGTAGATGATAGCCTGAACCAGTTCATTTTTTCCTAAATGAATTTCCGCCAGAGATATCCACGCTTGTATTTTCATCTCGTCTTCAGAGGTTTCTTCTGCCGCTTCCGCATTTTTTGTCGCGTAAACAATTGCCTGCTGGAAGTTATTTAGTCTTGAATAGATATTAGCGATAATGGTATAAAGATTCATTGTGGATAACCTGTCCCGATGCTCGTAATATTTCAATGCCTCAAAAAAATAACTTAAAGCGGCATAATAATTTTCCTGTTCAAAATAGATCAAGGCTTTGCCGCGTTGCGCCTGCGCACCATATTTCATTAACACGTCGTTCACTGCTGGTTTATTGAGTCGAATGGCAGAATCAAAATATAAATGACTTCTTGCACGTTCTAAAGCAGCTTTGTGAAAGTTTCCTTTCCACACGTAGCATTTTGAAAGGCCTTCCTTATAATCCAGCTTGCGACTCAACTGCAGCGCTTCTTCAAAGTATGGCATCAGTTCATGCCTTTGCTTTTGGATGACTCCACCTCCTATTAAATTAGTCAGAGCGTTTACTCTGGCTGTATCCGGTGCAGGTTTCAATTTTAGCGCATTGATTCCTTTTTCCTTTCTTTCCTGGTATCCACTTACAATGCTGCTGCCGATGTCCTGAGCAACAATCTGCATCCACAAAAAAAATTGGACGATCAATATAAAAATGGAGGGGCGTAGGTACAACATAAATGACGGTTATAGTTGAATATGCAAAATAGGTATTAGCTGCGCTTGATAACTATGTGAGCCCAAAATTCACCCCTTTACGGTATGCGGGCAAAATGGAGGGTAATTCATATTTGCATCCAGATGCGTATGGTACTGAAAAAGCTTTTGTATGTGATTGTAACCCTGGTCAGTACCATCCTCCGAAATATTTGTTGATTAATTAATTATGTGATATGAAAAAAGTGATAATAACTGCAGCAGACGGATACAAGTTGAGTGCGCTATACGCTATACCTGTTGGAGAATGTGCGGGGACGATTATCCTCAGTTCAGCTACCGGAATAAAAAAAGAGTTTTATATCAACTTCGCCCATTTTCTTGTGCAAAACGGGTATCGCGTTCTTCTATATGATTACAGGGGAATTGGAGGATCGGCGCCGCTGGATTTGAGAAGCTCTGATTCCTATATGCACGAATGGGGCACTTTAGATATGAATGCCGCCCTTAACTATCTGGTAGAAAAAAAAGGACTTACCGATATCATCTGGCTGGGACACAGTGTGGGTGCACAAATGGTTGGGTTTATAGAGCATCGTCAGCACATTCGAAAGGTAATCTCCATCAGCGCAGCATTTGGATACTGGAAATATTTTCCATCTCCTGAGAAATGGAAAATATGGGGTCTGTGGTATTTTATGGGTCCGATCATGGTGCGATTGTATGGGTACGGGCCAATGAAAAAAATTGGATGGGGTGAAAACCTTTCACCAAATATGATGAAGGAATGGCGCGAGTGGTGTCTCAGCAAAAACTATTTCACGGGCATGCTTAAACGAATATTGAACAAGGACAAGTTCTACGGTTTTACAACCCCTATTACCTCTCTATACATGAGTGACGACTATCTTGCCAATGACAAGACAGCCCAGCTGATGATGGGCTTTTTCCCGGACTCACCGCAGGAGTTGTACAAATTGCCTGTGGAAGAATTTACTTCCGAAAAAGTCGGGCATGTAGGAATATTCCGAAAAAAATTTGAAAACGATCTGTGGCCTGTGCTTGCAGAGGTTATAGACAGATAGAAAAATCATTTATCACATGAGAAACTTTCTAAAATTTTCAATCGTCGTTGTTCTTATCATTATTGCCGGTGCGTCCTGCAATAAACAGTCAGAAGCAACCGGGCACCAGGGACCTGCCGTCGAACGCAGAATTGAGTACTCGCTTTATACCGATACTAACTTTTCAGACTATAACGGCATGATCACTTTTACTTTGTCGATACGGGATGCAGCGGGCCGTACGGTTTGGGATTCAGTCCTGGCGCCCATGAGGGTAAAGGATATTCCGGACAGAAATAATAAGATACGGATCGAGAAAGCTGTTCCCGGAAATGTCAGTTCTTATCTCCAGGTAGGATTTATTTACTACCTCGAAAATGTTGGCATTTCCTGGTTTTGGGACCACAGCAAGGCAGGGGAAGCATTAAAAAAAGTGGAATTGAATTTCAGGTAGGGCGGCCTTACCGAATATA
>JACMLD010000157.1 GCA_014379785.1 Chitinophagaceae bacterium | reverse complement strand
GGAATGGTGCGGACCTTGCAAGATGATGGTACCTATTCTGAAAGAAATCAAGGAAAATCTGGGTGACGGTGTGACAATTCTCAAAGTGGACATTGATAAGAATCCTGGTCTTGCAAATCAGTACCAGGTGCAGTCCGTTCCTACGCTGATATTATTCAAAAAAGGTGAGACTCGCTGGCGTCAATCGGGCGTTATGCCGGCGCTGGCCGTTCAGAATATTGTGAAGGAGTACATTTAGGTCATTTCGACCGATCGCAGCGAGTGGAGAAATCCCCTGCTATTGCTCAAAGTCTGACAACCGGTTGGGGACCCCTCGGCTCCGCTCGGGGTGACGGGCCCGCTACTACCCTAATTCTCCCAAATCTCATCCTTGCCGTCGATCCACTTCTTGACAAGCTCTGTAGTAACAGACTTCGGACGCTCGAGCGGGAAGCCAAGGGCACGATCCCAGCAAAGACTCGACAGCACACCGAGTGCGCGGCTCACGCCAAAAAGCACCGTGTAAAATTCGTATTCAACAAGGCCGTAGTGCACCAGTAATGAACCGCTGTGTGCGTCTACATTCGGCCATGGATTTTTAATTTTTCCAAGTGATTGTAAAATCGGGGGCACTGCTTCGTATATATTCCATACAGTCTGAACCAATGGATCGTCCGGCATATGCTTTTTGCCAAATTCCATCTGGGCGGTAAACCTGGGGTCCGTCTTGCGCAAAACGGCGTGGCCATAACCAGGGACCACTTTGCCTTCGCTCAGGGTCTTTTTTACATACTCTTCTATTTGCTCCTTGCTGGGTGCTTTGGTGTCGAGCTCTTTCTGCATGTCAAATATCCACTTGATCACCTCCTGGTTTGCAAGTCCATGCAATGGTCCGGCAAGTCCATTCATACCCGCAGCGAAACTGAGAAATGGATCGCTCAATGCAGACCCTACCAGATGCGTAGCATGTGCCGAGACGTTGCCTCCTTCATGATCAGCATGAATGGTCATATACAAACGCATCAGCTCTTTAAAGCCCTCATCCTCATACCCGAGCATATGGGCGAAATTACCTGCCCAGTCGAGCAGGCCATTCGGATGAATATGATCATTGTTTTTATACTTACGGCGATAGATATACGCAGCAATTCTTGGGAGTCTTGCTATCAGGTCCATCGCATCGTCATATACGGAGTTCCAGTAATCTTTTTTATTCAGTCCCTTGGCATATTCCTTTGCAAAATTGCTTTCGGTCTGCAAGGCCATGATACCTACGACAAACATGGTCATAGGATGTGTACTTACCGGCAGGGCATCAATTGTCGCAAATACATGATTGGGTACATGGCTGCGGCGCTGCCAGGTCGACGTTATATGCTGCACATCATCATCAGAAGGTAAGTCGCCAATCAGCATCAGGTAAAAAAGACCTTCAGGAAGCGGTTCACTGCCACCATTCACTTTTGGCAGCTTTGCCTGCAGCTCGGGTATGGTATATCCTCGGAAACGTATTCCTTCCTGTGAATCAAGCAAAGATGTTTCAGTAACAAGTCCGGTCATCCCGCGCATACCCTGGTATACCTGGGAAAGCGTTACTTCACCGATTTTCTTGTTGCCGTGCTCTTTTATAATCTCTTTGATTTCAACACTTGCAGCATCGGCTTTTTCCTTGAACCTGTCCTTTATTATTCCCATGAAATGTGATTTAAAACGTCCGGCTAAGTTATGAAGAAAATGACGATTTACTTAGGCGCCTTCCTGTAAACCCAAAAGGTTAATCCGCTGAAAAGGAGGTTGGGCAGCCATGCAGCTATTAACGGATGAAGGTTCCCTTTGGTTGAAAATACAATGGAAAATTTATCCATGACCACAAAGACGGCTGCGGATACCAGTCCAAAGGCCAGGTGAAGTCCGCTTCCACCACGGGTTTTACGCGCAGAAACGCAGGCGCCCAAAATGGTTAGAATGACCACAGAAAACGGCGTGGCAATCCTGCGGTAATATTCTACCTTGAAAGTATTGAGTCCTTCCACGCCTCTCAGTTCTTCGAGCTTTATAAAGTTTTTTAATTCGGGCGAGGAGAGTTTGTCCTTTAAATACTCGTCTCTGCGCAGGTCCTTCGGCGTTACATTGAGTCTGAGATTCATAGACGGAATGATGCGGATGGTTTCATTTATACCATCGATCTTTCGCTCAATGCCGTTTTCTACTTTCCAGGTTCTTTTTGCCGTGTCCCATTTGATATAGTCGCTCCGAAGATTATAGTACACCTTATTCCCCTTGATTTTCTGCAGGAAAAATCCGCTTGATATGCGGGTGGCGGTGTCGTAATATCGTATGGCCACATAGGTCTGAGAATCCGATTTCAGATAAAAAGTATTGTTGCTGCCCATGCCGGCATAATAGGAGCTGTTGCGATCGATATAGTTTACCTGGAAGTCTCCCCTGATTGAATTGCCCTTCGGGAAAACAAACATATTGCAATACCAGAGCAGCAACCCGAGAAGTATTCCGCCGATGAGGTAGGGACGAAGAAAGCGGTTGAAATTGATGCCATTTGCAAGAATCGCCACGACCTCCGTTTTTCCCGCCATTTTTGAAGTGAAATAAATGACGGCGATAAAAACCATCAGCGGGAAAATCATTGAGATGATAAAAGGTACGAAACCTGTATAGTATTTCGTTATGATTTCCCAGCTCGAAAGTCCGGATTTGACAAAGTCGTCTGTTTTTTCACTGGTGTCGATCACCACAGCGATAACGGTCAGTGCCAGGATGGTGAAGACAAATGTGACGAGGAACTTCTTAATTATATACCAATCAATGATTTTCATTTGCTGTTGTTCCTCAGTAATTTTTGCCGGTCAAAAGTAATCGAAAAAATGTTGTGGATAAGTTATGTCCGCCAACTTTGAGTTATATTTGAATTTAGAACCATATCCCACGATGGCTGAATACTACTACTCCGATGGAAATCAGAAATACGGGCCCTATACAGTTGCCGAAATGCTGGCAAAAAAACTGGAACCGGAAACTTTAGTCTGGCATGACCGGCTGAGTGACTGGATGAGGGCAGGCGATCTGCCTGAATTGTTTCCATCAGTGGCCAGTCACGAGATAAAGGTCCCTCCTCCCATTCCACCGGGCGGTATTCCCAAAAGGTCAGCGGCACGCACCGAACAAAAAAGAGAACCACAGACTTTTAAAGATATCATTGCAAGGTACAGGTGGGTAATTGCCTGGTGCGTTTTTCATATTCTCGCCTTTTTTCTGGCCGGTTATGAGGTCAAATATTTCAACACCGCTGGCATT
>JACMLD010000156.1 GCA_014379785.1 Chitinophagaceae bacterium | reverse complement strand
TGCTACTACATCGGCAACAACACAGAAGCAGTTCTGATAGATGCCGGCATTTCCTGCCGCGAAGTAGAAAAAAGAATGGAAAGGATGGGTTTGAATATCAATAAGGTCAAAGCAATATTCATCTCACACGAACACTCCGACCATATATTCGGCCTTCCTGTCATCTCACGTAAATACAAACTCCCTGTCTATATCACCGGCAACACTCTCAAAGGGGGAAAACAGAAAATTGAACCATCACAGGTATATCATTTCTCCGCTTACCAACCGGTGACCATCGGCGAAATCACCATCACCGCTTTTCCAAAACACCACGACGCAGCCGACCCGCACAGCTTTATCGTAACCAATAACAAAGTGAACATTGGCGTATTCACAGATATCGGCCAGCCATGCGAACACCTGATAAACCATTTCTCAAAATGCCATGCCGCATTTCTCGAATCAAATTACGATGAGACAATGCTCACAAACGGCAAATATCCCTGGCACCTGAAAAATAGAATAAGAGGAGGGAAGGGCCACCTGTCAAACAAACAGGCATTCGATATTTTTTCTACTCACCGCTCACCTTCACTCACCCACCTGCTGCTTTCGCATTTGTCGCGCGACAACAACGACCCACAACTTGTCGAGCAACTGTTCGCCGGTTCACATTCTGTCAACATCATCATTGCATCCAGATTTCAGGAAACGGCCATCTATGAAATAAATGCCGTCGCTGCAGCGGAAGTTCCCAAACCAATCAGGACCATTTTGCGACCCGCACCAAGACCGGTACAACTGTCCATTTTTTAAAGAGATCAAACCACTTTTGCCTTTCCGCTCAACAACACCGTTCCCAGTCCAAGTACAGCAACGAATCCAAACGACCACTGCAGATTGGTAAGCTCCGCAATAAAACCAATGATTGGAGGTCCCAGCAAAAATCCGAGAAATGATACCGACGAAACCGCTGCCAGTGCAAGTCCGGGTGCCATCGTAGTAGATTTTCCTGCCAGGCTGTAGACCAGCGGCACCACTGAGGAAACGCCAAATCCCACCAAAAGAAAACCAAGCGTTGCAGGAAAAATATGAGGAAAGAATATGCCAATGCAAAGGCCAGTACTGATCAGCGTTCCGCTCCACTGCAACATCTTTTTCATTCCGATTTTCATCACAAGCCAGTCACCCAGAAATCTACCTGTTGCCATTGACCCGGTAAACGCTACATAACCCAAAGTCATCAGGGCCTTGGGCGCCTCCACTACATTCTGAAAATACACACCGCTCCAGTCGGCCATAGCCCCCTCACAAAACATACTGCAAAAACCTATCAGTCCCAGCAAAAGGATATGCTTGTCAGGCAAGGCGAAATTTGCACTACCCTCATCTGCTCCGTCTTCTGGCAAAGTCCGCTTATAAAACACTACGACGAGTCCCACCGTAGAAATACATATCAGTAAGAAATGTATAAAAGGAGAAATGTTTGCAGATATCAGAATGGAACCCACCAGCGCACCGGTAAACGCAGCAAGACTCCACAATCCATGAAAGGAAGCCATGATCGATCGGCCATACAGATTTTCGACACCAACGGCCTGCGTATTCATTGCAATATTTATCAGGTTGCCCCAAAGTCCGAATAAAAACAATACGCCCACCAGCTGCCATATGGTGGTGGACAGTCCAAGTAACACCAACGTAGCAGGATAAAGTATGGCGCCGGCAAGAATCATTTTGCGACTCCCGTATTTAGATACCAGCCAGCCCGACAAGGGAAGACTGGCCATCAGGCCCGCGGGCAATGCCAGCAAAACCGTTCCGAGCCCCGCCTCCGACAAGTGCAAAGTGTTTTTGATGTCGGGAATGCGGCTCGCCCAGGATGCAAATGTTATCCCGGCAATAAAGAAAAAAACACTGACCGCTATCCTGTGGATGCGTTGTGTTGGTAAGCTGATAGCTAAATTCATTTTCATGCCTTTTGATTACAAAACTGTAATACCTGCTTTTTTATATGGCTTAAGCAAATCGAAGGCAGAGGTTGGTGCAACAAGATGTGTGATTGATGACAATGGACAAACAGAATAAGTCTCCGCTGTATTTATTTTTTCGGTTGTGCTGAGCGCCGCTACAAAATTGGAAGCGGCAATCATTGATTTCTTTACCGCAGCCTCTTCATAATGATGACCCGTTAATCCAAGCTTGAGGTCAATACTGCACACGCCCAGGAAACAGATATCGGCGCGCATGCTATTGAAAAATGCAATCGTTTCATGTCCTGTCGTAATCAACGATTCACGCAATAATTTTCCGCCGGCAAAAAGTAAATTGACATCTTTTCTTTCTTCCAGTACATCGGCAACCGGAAAACTATTCGTCAATACCGTGAGATCAAAATCGACCGGCAACTGGCTGGCCACCGCCATCGCCGAAGTCCCGCCATCAAAAATGATCACTGAACCGCGTTCGATCAACTGAACCGCCTTCTTTGCCATTTCCATTTTCTGTCGACCGGCAAAGTTGCTGCGTTCGCTGAACTCCCGCGGCCCCGGCGCATGCGGAATCGCGCCACCGCGAACCTCTTTCAGCAATTTCAACATGGAAAGTTCCTTGATATCTCTCCTCACCGTATCCTCAGAAACATTGAGATGGCGACTGAGCTCAGGAAGTAAAACCCGGCGGTGTTTTTTGAGCCAGGCGAGAATCTGGTCTTTTCTCTCTTCTTTCAACATGTTGCAAAAATAGTAAAAAATTGCAAAATGTTGCAGATAAGATTGCAAAGATTTTGTTAGGATACCGACCGGATCAGCTTAGCACAGTCACGGCCACTCACCAGCGCCGCCTCCACGGTGCCGCCGAAAGGCCCATCGTAGAAGCCCTCACCAGCAAAAAACAGCGTATTCTCAACCGGTCCAGCAAATAATTTTCTCGCCGCACCCGATGTAGGAGTTGAATAAGTATATGCCTGCAAGGCAAAGGTTTCTGTAGCCGATTCAAATACCTCTATATCAACTAACGCATCCGATATCTCACTGGTGCTCCTGTTGAAAATGACCGACAGAGAATGGATCGCAGTCTCCCTGATGCCGTCCTCGCCGAGCGATCTCAATCGTTCTGCCCTCGACCCGCCGGCCCAGCCGGTCAATACATGATTCCTCACGGGCAATTGCGTCCACCAGGTCGGTATCGACTCGCCTGAGAAAATAAATCCGGTGTCTTCCGGCCAGAGCTGTTCATCAAAAAGGCAATAAATCTTTATGACATTGCCCAAACCAATGTCATCAATGGCATGCACATGCTCATGGAGGGGAGGAGTAATGTTGATGGCCGATGGTCCGATGGACAGACCAAGGACTGCCAACGGAACGGTAATGATAAGTTTCGATGCGCCGTATTTTGTTTCATCATTGGTATAAACCGTTACATCGCCCTCTTCCCAGTCAATCTGTCGAATCACCTCACCTGTACGAATCTCCGCGCCTGCAGCCACGGCCTTCTCCGCGAGAAAATTCATCAGCGCACTATATCCCTCATTTATCCTCTCATCAGAATCTCCCTGATCCTTCCATTCTTTATACAAAGATTTTATGCTCACTCTGTCTGCGTCCGCGAGATCGAAACCTTCTGCGAACATGATAGCCTGGTGCCTCAAATCTGCATATTCGTCGCCGTTAAAATGTTTTTGAAGAAATTCCGACAAAGTCTTATCCTCTTTTTCTTTTTCCATCATCTTTATCAGCTCATCCCAGCCTTCTGTTTCTCCATCTTCTTCAAACCATTTTCCATTCGCCACATACATCATTCTTCCGGCGGAGGGAGTGACGGACAATCCTGCCTCTTTTAATAATGCCCTTGTAAGTTTTGCATCGCCATGAATAAACTCCGGACCCATCTCAAAAAAGCCGTCTGCCTTCTCAATAGTTTTCACTCTTCCACCCACGCGCTCCTGTGCTTCCAGCACCAGCACTTTGTATCCAGATGCCAGTTCACATGCCGCAATCAGTCCCGCTGCACCAGCACCTAGAATAATGATGTCCGCTTCTTCCATGTTAATTGTTTTAAACCAGCAATTTGTTTTAAGTTTATTTGAAATTCAGCATATCATCAACCGCTCCTGATGCATTTATACAAAACCACTGAGGGGATCATTTTAAAAAACGAAACAGCGTCATGGCTGGTCAACGAAGATTGGGATTTGCTGGTAAACCAGCCGGCATTGCATCAATATCTTTTGCAAATGCTGAGCCAAACAACCAACTTGTCGGCCGAGGAGTCAGATCTCCTGCTTTCGCAGAATCTATTGCCCCCCATCGGTTCACAGGAAGTCTGGGCAGCAGGGGTGACCTATCTTAAAAGTCGTGATGCAAGAATGGAAGAATCGAAAGATTCAGGAGGCGCTGACTGTTACCAGAAAGTATATGATGCGGAAAGGCCTGAGATATTTTTCAAATCAATGGCTCACCGTGTAGCCGGACACAATGAAACCGTTCATATCCGCCGCGACTCGGACTGGAACGTGCCCGAACCGGAACTGGCGCTTTTTATAAACAATCAGGGAAACATTGCAGGTTACAGCATTGGCAATGATATGAGTTCAAGAAGCATCGAAGGAGAAAATCCGCTCTATCTGCCACAGGCGAAAACCTACCAGCGCAGTGCAGCAATCGGACCCTGTCTTTTTGTGCCTTCCGGCCCGGTGCCTCCTGCCACCTTGATCTCAATGCAGATCCTCCGTTCAGGCAGAACGATGTATACGGGAGAAACGGAGATCAGTCGCATGAAGCGGACGCATATCGAACTGGCGGAATATCTTTTTCGTGAAATGGATTTCAACACGGGAGCATACCTGATGACCGGCACCTGCCTGGTCCCACCAAATGATTTCAGCCTGCAGGTATCGGACGAGGTGCTGATAAGCATTCAGGGAATCGGAATTATGAAAAACATTGTAAAAACAAAACCATAAATTTTAAAACGATCAACCATATGGAAAGAAGAAAATTTGTTCACCGCTCACTGTTTGCCGCTGCCGGACTTTTCACATTGCCATCACTTAAAGGTTTTGGCAGAGAAAGCAATTATTTTCCCGCCGAAAAGCCTTTCAACCTTGATTATGCTTTTCACGATGGAATGTTTAAAAACAGTGCCGGTGCCGAGTTTACCGACCAGATAAAATTTGCGTACGACCTTGGATTCAGGTCCATAGAAGACAATGGTTTTATGGATCGCCCAAAAGAACAACAGACAAAAATTGGCGAAACACTGGCGAAACTTGGGATGCGGATGGGTGTATTTGTTGTCAATTTTGACCACTGGCCCGTAAAAACTTCTCTTGCTTCCGGCACGCAGGAATGGACAGACAAATTTCTCTCTTCATGCCGTGAAGCGGTTGAAGCTGCAAAACGATGCAATGCAAAATGGATGACGGTGGTGCCCGGAAACTTCGAGAGAAAACTGCCGATGGATTTTCAGACCGCCAACGTCATTGACGCGCTTCGGCCGGCGGCTGCTATATTTGAACCGCACGGATTGGTAATGGTGCTGGAAGCGCTGAGTGATACACCTGAACTATATCTGAGACATTCTGATCAGACTTTTGCCATTTGCCGGGCCGTCAATAGTCCTTCCTGCAAGTTTTTGTTCGACATGTATCATATGCAGCGCAACGAAGGAAATATTATTAAAAACCTCGATGCTGCCTGGTCAGAAATCGGTTATCTGCAGGTGGGTGACAATCCCGGCAGAAAGGAACCTGGCACTGGTGAAATGAATTACAGAAACATTTTCAAACACATACACAGCAAGGGCTTCAAGGGAATTCTTGGAATGGAACACGGCAACGCTTATCCGGGTAAGGACGGAGAAATGAAATTGGTGAAGGCATACCGCGATGCAGATGCCTTTCTCTAACGGTTACCTGTACTCGAAGCTATAGATTCCTGAACCCGTTTCAAAAACGAGATCATTGTTTTCCTGTCTGAATCCGGTGAATCCTTCCGCTACTGATTTGCCGGATTCAAAAACGGTTTCCGCCTTTGCACCAGGAAGCCGGATAATGGCAGTTGCATTTGGCGGGATCTCAATATTGAAAACCATTTTGCCATTGTTGTTGCTCCAGCCCGAGACGATTTTGCCGTAGCGACTTTCATAGCTTGCTTTGGCGAAACTGAGCTTCGGGTTAGGTGTTGGACTGATCGAGATTTTCTTATAACCGGGACTGGCGGGTTCAATTCCTGCAACAACTCCAAACATCCAGTCGCCTATGGCGCCGTATGCATAATGGTTGAATGAATTCATGCCCACATCCTGAAAGCTGCTGTCTGTTTTTTGTCCGTCCCACCTTTCCCAAATCGTGGTAGCACCCATTTTCACAGGGTATAGCCAACCGGGAAATGTTTCCTGCAACAATAGATCATAGGCAACATCGGCAAATCCGTTTTCAGACAGCACATGGCAGAGATAGGGAGTGCCAAGAAAACCGGTGGACAAATGATTGCGACGACCTTTGATATCATCGACGAGATATTGAGTGGCTTTTTTTCGGAGCGTTTCCGGTAACAATCCGAATTTAAGCGCCAGAACGTAAGCTGTCTGGGACTCTCCCGAGACGCGTCCTTCGCCAGTTACATAGTTTTTATTGAATACATTTTTTATGTCTTCGTACAATTTGCGGTAGGTGTTTGCATCTTCCTGTTTTCCCAGCACTGTTGCTGCTCGAGAAACAAGATCTGCAGAGTATGCAAAAAACATGGTGGCGATCATATCCGGACTTGTAAATCCGTCGTTCTCTGTCTGCGCCATGGATTTATAAAAAAGCCAGTCGCCAAAAACACTGCCGCCTTTCCATAAAAGTGCATCACCGGATTTTTTTCTGATATAATCGACGTACGCTTTCATGCTGCCATACTGATTTTCCAGAAATGCTTTGTCGCCATATACCTGGTACATCGTCCATGGAGTAATCGTTGCCACATCGCCCCATCCCGCACTGGTGCCGTCATTTCTCAACACGTCGGGAACAACAAATGGCACTTTTCCATCGGCTTTCTGATCTGTTGAAACATCTTTGAGCCATTTGGTGAAGAACGCTGCTACATCCATATTATAGGTGGCCGTCTTGCAAAACGCCTGTGCATCGCCTGTCCAGCCCAGTCTTTCATCCCTCTGCGGACAGTCAGTCGGCACATCGAGAAAATTTCCTTTTTGTCCCCACACGATATTGTGCTGCAACTGGTTGATCAGTTTGTTGGAGCATTCAAAACTTCCGGCGGGTTTCATATCCGAGTGCACAACCATGCCGGTAATGTTTTCATTTGTCAGTTCGCCAGGAAATCCATCAATCGAAATATACCGAAATCCAAAAAAGCTGAATCGCGGTTCATATACTTCCTGTCCATCACCCTTAAGCGTATATTCAGCGGTGGCGCTGGCCGCGCGAAGGTTGTCTGTATAGAAGTTGCCGGTTTTGTCGAGCACCTCTGCGTGACGGATTTTTATTTTAGTGCCTGATGGTCCGGATACTTTTAACTTAATCCAGCCCACCAAGTTTTGTCCGAGATCGGCGACTGTAAGTCCCTTTGCTGTCTTGAAAATTTTTATGGGTTTTATTTCGCTCACAACTCTTACCGGGACTGTCTCCGTTGCGATAAGATTGTCTCGACTGATGTCCAGTGTTTTTGCTGAGGGCCATGAAGCATCGTTGAATGCCGGACGATCCCATCCTTTGATTTCTTTTCTTGCATCATAGCTTTCTCCTTCGTAGATACCATTGAGCGTGATGGGGCCGTGCTGGCTGCTTTTCCAGGATCCATCGCTGATAATATTGGTTTCTGTGCCGTCGGTAAAGGCTATGCGAATTTCGCAAAGCAGCGCAAGTTTTTTGCCCCATACTCCCCAGTTCGCTGTCCATCCGAGTGAACCGCGATACCAGCCATCGCCCAGCATCACACCTGTGGCGTTTGCGTCATTTGTCAGGAGGGATTTGATATCAAATACCTGGTATTGAAGTCTTTTCTCGTAGGATGTCCAACCGGGTGTGAGTACCTGGTCGCCCACTTTTTTCCCGTTTATATGCATTTCGTAAAACCCATGGCTCGTGATATATGCTCTGGCGGATTGTATTTTTTTGCCACCCAGGTTGAATTCTTTTCTCAATAGAATGGCCGGAATATAGCGGGACGTATCCTGCACGGGTTCGATCCAGCCTGCTTTCCAATCCTGTGGTGTCAGTCCGGTCTCCCAGAAGGCGGGTTTACTCCACTCAGATGGTTTTCCATTCTGGTCCCAAACTTTTACCTGCCAGAAGTATCGGGTTGCGGGCTTGAGGGCAAGGCCTGCGTATTGGATGAGTATAGATTCTGAAGAATTTGTTTTGCCTGTTTCCCAGACGATGGAATTTTTAGCAAAGCCAGTTTCGGTGGATACTCTCACGCTATAGGCACTCTGGCTGATGTTGCGGCCGAGGGCTATGAGTTTCCAGCTGAGGGCAGGTGGATTAACGGCGATGCCTATTGGATTTTCTCTGTGATTGCAAATCAGTTCATCGACTTTGAGTGTTTGAGCAGTTAATGCAACTGAAAACAAAAGGGAGGTGGCAAGTAGAATAATTCGCATGTATAAATATACGGTGGGGGAGCTAAGAAAAGAAGTTAGTAGTGTAAAGTTGGCAGTTTAGAGGCAGCGCGACAAGCGGAGAGTTGGTCATGTCGAGCGCAGTGGAGACATCCCCTGCCGGTAGTCAACCCGACAATGGTCGGGGATTTCTCCGCTCGCTGCGCTCGGTCGAAATGACGAACACTCCGCTTTGCGGCATGACCGCACAATCAGAGTGCCCCTACAAACTACAAACCACCAACCACCAACTTCTTTGCCTCCCCTCCGGGCCCAACAATTGCAAATCCATTACTATGAAAAAATCAATATTCTTATTTTCCGGAGCTCTGACCTTGCTGGCTTTTACCACAATAAATTTCAACAGTCAGGTAACCGGCTCAGTAAATCCTGAAGATGCGGCACTCAAAGCTTTTCTGTTTTCTGCTGCTGATACACTTTCAGTAAATGTGGATCATGGAAATTTCCAGTTTACGGATGTAAAGCCCGGCACCTATAACCTTCTTATAGAAGCCAAGCCACCTTATCGCAACGAAGTAAGACAGGGTGTAAGAGTAGTGGACGGAGAGCCGACCAGTCTTGGGAAAATAGAAATGCGCCGCTAAGCCGATTAACGATTCTCTTTCTTTTCCTCTTTTTTCTCCTCAGTTTTCTTTTGTTGGGCTGCCTGGGTCTTTTTCGCTGCGGCGGTAGAATCCGCTATTCGTTTGCGTTCTTTTTTCTTAAAATATCCCCTGAGCAGGAAATTACTTTTCGCAGCGTTCACGCCTTCGTCAACATTTGCGGCCGTTTTCTTTATTCCCGCAGCCGTTGCTTTTGCTTGTGCCAGGGTGCTTTCCATATTGTCTGCAAGTTTGTCGTCAGCAATGAGGCGACCAATGGTTCCTTCTCCTTTGTTGATTTTGGAAACGATGGTGGCAAGACCGCCGGTCACTGATTCTGCATTGTCGGAAATCCTGGAGAGGTTGCCCATGATCCTGTCGACATCCATCGGATTGTTCGAGTTCAATACACCACCTTCTTTTACAATTTCCTGTGAACTGTCGCCGGGTGTAATGATAATCAGTTTATCGCCCATCAATCCATCACTGCCAATACTCGCGACTGCGTCGGATTTGATATGCTTCTGCATTTCTTTCTCCAGCTTTAAAGTCAATCGCACAGTTGTGTCGTTTCTGATTCCGATAGACTCTACGGTGCCGATGTTTATACCAGCGTATCTGACATAGTTTCCTTCCTGGGTACCAGCGATGTTTTTAAAATCTGCATGTACCAGGTAGGTGCTTCCAAACAAGTTATTCTGCTTTCCGATCAGGAAGATGAGAACGCCCAGCAATAGAAAAGCGAACACTACGAACAGTCCGGTTTTTGTTTTTTGTGCGGTAGAAATATTCATAATATTTTATTTGAAAAATGATCTGATAAATTCGTCCTCTGATTTTTCCAGTTCCTCATAAGTGCCTTCTGCGATATACTTCCCCTCGTTCATAATCAAAACACGATCCGCGGTCAATTTGGCGCAAGGGATGTCGTGGGTGATGATGACTGAACTTGTCTTGTATTTCTTCTGCATCTCCAGGATCAGCTCGCTTATTTCGCGCGAAGTGATTGTATCGAGACCGGTGGTTGGTTCGTCGTAAAGAATTATCTCGGGTCTTACTATCAATGTCCTGGCCAACCCCATCCGTTTACGCATGCCACCACTCAGATCAGAAGGCATTTTATCTATGGCATCGGTGAGTCCAACTGCTTCGAGCACTTCTTCACATCTCTGACGAATTTCTTCTTTGTCTTTGATTTGTAATACCCGTTTGAGCGGGAACTCCAGGTTTTCGCGAACCGTCATTGAATCGTACAGGGCGGCTCCCTGAAACAGGAAACCCATTCTGCACCTCAGCGCCTTCAGTGCATCTTCATCCAGTTCCGTCACCTCTTCTCCGAATACCTTTAAAGACCCGCCGTCCGGCTGAAGGAGTCCGGCGATGCACTTGATGGTGACCGATTTTCCTGTGCCGGATTTACCGAGCACGACAACATTCTCCCCTTTCCTGACATCGAGGTTGACATCTTCAAGTACGGCCTTGCCGTTGAAGCTTTTCTTCAAACCCCTTATCTCTATGACTTTTTCATCTTCCATTCCTTTAATTATATACGACTGAGTTTGTTATCTGAACGACAATCGCATCAATGATAATGACCCATACCGATGCGGTAACAACTGCCGAGTTCGCTGCCAGTCCGACGCTCTCCGTGCCCTTATTTGAAGTGAATCCTTTGTAGCAACCAACAAATCCGATGGCAAAACCGAAAAACAGGGTCTTAATAACGGCCGGAAACACATCGGTATAATCGAGGATGCTGACCGCTTTGGTGAAATACAGTTGTGCACTCATGCCCACGGAGAGGGCAGTTGCGAGGTATCCCCCGATCAAAGCCATGGCGTCTGCAAATATGGTGAGCAGCGGTATCATAAAGATACAGGCCAGGACGCGTGTAACTACCAGAAACTGGACGGGATTGGCCCCCGAAACCTCCATTGCGTCTATCTGTTCCGTCACATTCATACTTCCAAGTTCAGCGCCGATGCTCGACGCCACTTTACCTGCACAAATGAGGGCAATGATAACCGGCCCGATTTCTCTAACTATTGATACGGACACCATACCAGGGATATAACTTTCGGCCCCAAAGTCTTTGAGGGTAGGAGCAGACTGAATGGTCAGCACTATTCCGAGAATGAAACCGGTGAGTGCGCAGATACCTGTAGAACGGAAGCCAATGATATAGCACTGCCTGAAGAGCTCTTCCCACTCGAAGCCTCTTTTGAAAATATTCCTGAAAAATGAGCGGAAGAAATATGCCTGCTCTCCAATTTTTGAAAGTTTATCGGCAAACGGCATTTGATTGGGCATGGGCGCTAGATTATTCTTTCCCTTTATATATCTAATTATTTGCCACGATGTGAAAAGCGCTGAAATACAGTGGATTCGGGGATTCAGGAGAAGATAATATCTGTGTGAAAATCTGGGGGAGGTCTTGTTGGGGAAAAAGCTCCACAGGGCTGGTATAAAAAGAAAAAACCCCACAGTGTTACCGGGGGTTTTTCATTTAGACCTGAATTTTAAAACATTTTCTGTAGGACGGTTATCAGGTTGGTTTTTCTAGGAATCAGTACTTTCACAGGTATTGGTTTTTGGTTTTTTCATAGTCAACTGGAAAGTGAATCATAGTAATTGGATATTCATTGGATGTATCAAAAGTAGTGTCTGGTTGACACGTTGCAAAGAGCAGATATGCGCGATTTTGATCGTAATTCTACGTTTCCGGCTATTTTAGAAAATTTACTTCGGGAAAATACAATTTTAAGATATGCCTGTCCGTTAGTAATGCGGTTTTTCATAGGATATTGGATTTTAAACGGGGCTGGATTTCTATCCTGGCCCTTTTTTTTTCTCCGCCCGCCAAAGCTTCAGCGACGACGGGCTCTACCCCGGACTTCTTACTCCCGCCCTGCGATACCGACCGGAGTACATACACTCACTTCAAGCGAAAAAACTCCAAACTCATCCACCACTTTTCCTTTTAAAGCATAGAAACCTTTTCCTCTCAGCGGAAACTGCCTGGCTGTCTGCGGAAAAAAGATCGTGTCGAGCCATTCGCCCGCTTCATCGATAAAGGTGTGAAAAAACATGGTCTCGTTTTTTATCGTGTGCACGGGTTTGGATGTGACCAGGTAACCGAGCATATTGATCTCTTTCCCTAACCATTTCTCCATATCCCTTGCTGCTATAAATGTCTTTTCGCCCCGATCGGCCAGGTCAAATACACTGCAGACCGGAAATCCCAACAGTTCAATTTCATCGATGGCATCATCATGAGGCTGCTGTTTGAGCAGTGGAAGGGTAAATTGAAACGGCTCCTCTGCAAACAGCGCCGGACCGACCGCATGACCCACATTTTTTTTCTGCAAAAAATTGGCTTCCCACAGCAGTTCCTTTTTGTTTTTGCCGGTAAACTGAAAAGCACCAATGCGGATCAAAAGATTCAGCTGCTCGAGTCCAGGATTCAATCGTTCGATGAATTGCTGCAGCTGGAGAAAAGGGCCATGTCTGCTTCGTTCGTCGATCATCGAGTGGATAAGTCCTGCTTCCAGTCCCTGCACATGTATAAACCCGATGATCACTTGCGTGTTACGAATCGAAGTCAGGTAATCCCCTTCGTTGACGCAGGGCAATCTGATATTGGCGCCTGTCCGTTTCAGTTCGTGGAAATACAGTTCGCGCGAATAAAATCCCCCGAAATTATTGATCACCGCTACCATAAATTCCATCGGGTAGTATGTCTTGAGAAAAAGACTCTGATAACTTTCCACAGCAAAGCTGGCAGAGTGAGCCTTTGAAAATGAATAGCCACCGAATGACTGAATCTGGCGCCAGACCTCAGCAGTCAGTATTTCCGGGTATGCCAGGGCACGGCAGTTGGCAAAAAACTTGTCCTGTATGCGGGTAAATTCTTTGTGACTTCTGTACTTTCCGCTCATTGCGCGACGAAGAACATCTGCTTCACCCATGTCGAGTCCGGCAAAATAGTGCGCCACTTTTATCACATCTTCCTGGTAGACCATCACGCCATATGTTTCGTGCAGCAGTTCTTTCATTTTGGGATGCAGGTATTCAAAGTCGTCGGGATGGTGAAAGCGATGGATGTATTGTTTCATCATACCCGATTGCGATACCCCCGGACGGATGATCGAAGAGGCGGCGACGAGTGTGAGGTAATCATCGCAGCGAAGTTTGCGGAGCAGCTGACGCATGGCCGGACTCTCGATATAAAAGCATCCGATGGTGTCCGCATTTCGGATCTGGGCGGCGACCTTTTTGTCTTTCTTAAACTTTTCTATATCGTGTATATCGATTGATATTTTTTTGTTTTCGCGGACGATGTCGAGTGTTTCTTTTATATGACCCAGGCCGCGTTGCGACAAAACGTCGAGTTTGAAGAGTCCGATTTTTTCCGCCAGGAACATATCGATCTGCGAAGTATAAAAACCTTTGGGTGGCATTTCGGTCGCCGTGTATGCATGAATGGGTTCTTCGCTGATAAGAATTCCGCCGGCATGGATGCTCAGGTGATTAGGAAAATTTCTGATAAGGTTTCCGTAGAAAAATATCTTTTTTTGAATGTTGTCCTGTTGCAGGCTTCCATATTCGAGGCGATCGATCTCTTCTTTCGGCAGGCCGAAAACTTTTCCGAGTTCGCGCATGATGGCGCGGCTCTGAAAGGTGGAGTAGGAGCCGAGCAGGCAGACGTGTTCGCGGCCGTAACGCTTGAAGATATAATCGATCATTTCGTCGCGGTCCTTCCAGGAAAAGTCGATGTCGAAGTCCGGCGGCACGGTGCGGTATGGATTCAGAAAACGTTCGAAATAAAGGTCGAGCTCAATCGGATCCACATCGGTGATCTTAAGACAATAGGCTACAATCGAATTTGCGCCGCTGCCTCGACCCACATAATAAAAACCTCTTGAGTTGGCGTAGCGCAATATGTCCCACGTGATCAAAAAATACGCATTGAATCCGAGGTCAGAGATTATTTTCAATTCTTTTGTCACTCTCTCCTTTGCTTGTTTGTTGCGGAGTCCATATCGCTGTCGCATGCCATCGAGCGCCAGTTTTTCCAGCAACACCTTATCGTCTTCCATGCTGGCCGAATAGATCTTTTTTGTTTTGTCTGTATGAAAGCTGATCCCGATGCTGCATTGCTCAAGCAACCGCATGGTGTTGGTGATCATGAACGAGTGCTGACCGAATGCCTGGAGCAGTGCGGACATCGGCTGAAAAGTTTCGTTGGGGGCAGCGATGTCAATGGGTTTTTGTTTGCTCAGGACAATGTTTTCATCGATGGCTCTCAGCAGTCGGTGGACGTTGAAGTAGGTTTTGTTTTGAAAGCTGACGGGTTGCAGCACAAGATATCTCGATGCGTATGCCTGCAGCGACTGCCCAAAAAGTTTGTTGATTTCAGAAGAACGCACGCCGATGTATTCATTGGCAGAAAGTGATGATGGTTCACGGACGCCGAGCGGATAGATGGTAAAAACGTTGTCGAGTGCGGGTTCTGGGGGGAAATCTTTTTTTTCATGGATATGGGCGGAAAGAAATTGATTGATCGTGTGAAAGCCTTTGTTGTTTTTTGCGAGCAGGATGTAAAGGAGGGTGTTGTGATTTCTTATTTCCGCTCCCGCAACGGGTTTGATATTGTGTTGGGTGCAGAAGTCGACAAAGTCCCACATATCACAGGTATTGTTGATATTGGTGAGTGCGATTGTATGGATGCCTTCATCGGCAGCGGCCTTTACCAGTTCTTCGGTGCCGTAGGTGCCATAGTGGAAGCTGAAATAAGTTTTGCAGTTGAGGAACATGATTCAGAATTTAAAAGCTCTGAATTCTTTTGGTGCTGCGGGTTTCGGTCTTCCTTGTTTTTCAAATCCGCAACCGCGGATGAGCATGTCTTCGCCAAAGCGGTGTTTCACGCTGTCGATGGCCTGGTATAATTTGATTTGTTCCTGTGTGTCGTTGAACAGGTTGATTTGATAGTTGCCGGGTATGAGGTGCGAGAAGCGGACGCCTATGAGTCGAACCAGTAGTCGCCTGTCGTACAGTTTATCAAACAGTTCCCTCGCCTTATTGAGCAGGACATGATCGGATGCCGCGTAGGGAATGACGGCCTGTCTTGTCAGCGTTTGAAAATCACTGTAGCGCAGCTTTACGGTCACACAACCAGTCAGTCTGTTGCCGTCTCTCAGTTCAAATCCTATTCTTTCGGTCATGCGGGCGAGTTCGGCATGCATGAAGGCGATGTCTATCGTATCGCTTTCAAATGTATTCTCTGTGCCGATGCTTTTTGATTCGTGATAGGGTATGATCGGGGTTTCGTCGATTCCGTTTGCTTTCCGCCAGAGGTCAATCCCGTTTTTGCCAAGGAGGTTGGTCATCATCTCGACGGGTATCTGGCTGAGGATGTCTATCGTTTCAACTCCCATTCTGCGAAGCAGCTCTCCTGTTTTTGCGCCGACCATGGGGAGCTTTTCTACTTTCAGTGGTGCGAGGTAAGATTTTT
>JACMLD010000155.1 GCA_014379785.1 Chitinophagaceae bacterium | reverse complement strand
TTGTTTCCGCTGAGATCCAGCTCGAAGACGGTACAACCGGTGATGTACTTGCTACATTTCCTTTGAACAAGGAAACTGATCCGGGCACTGAATCATTAAACATTCCGCAGGATCTGCGCGATGTTCCCTTTATGTTTGTCTCATTTACTGTTAATAGCACCTTCGCCGGTAAGTATGTTAGTTTTAAAACATCCATCAACGGTGAAAAATCATTTTCGAATGATGCGCTCACCAACGCATTTTCGGTCGAACTTTAACGATTGCCTGGCATTATATTCAATGCAAAAAGAAACCCCGTCTGACTGACGGGGTTTTTCTATTATACATACTTTTCTGATTAGCGCAAAAACAACAGTTCGCGGTACTTTGGAAGCATCCAGAACTTATCGTCTACCAGCAGTTCCAGTTTGTCGACATGATAACGGATATCATCAAAGTATTTTTCCTTTACTTCAGTGCAGTATCCAATCGCTTTGTCGCGCGTGTTTTCCATGACGTTGCAAACCTTTCTGGCTTCGATCATTTTTGTCACCAGAGAGCTGACCTTTTCAATATGCTCAGCGATTTTCTTCACAATAAGCAACTGGTTTGAAAATGCGGATTCTTCCAGTCCGATTTCTTTCAGTCCGCGGATGTTTTCAAGAAGCACATTCTGATAATTGATCGCAGCAGGAAGTATATGGCTTGTACAAAGTTCGCCCATGATACGCGCTTCAATCTGTACTTTCTTGATATATTTTTCCAGTTCTATTTCATGACGTGCTTCCAGCTCAACATGGCTGAGGACGTTGTTGCTTTCAAAAAGATGTTTTGCCTTTTCAGTTACCAGGGCGTCCAGTGCCAATGGAGTGGTTTTCACATTTGGCAAACCGCGTCTTTCAGCTTCTTTCTGCCATTCTTCGCTGTAGCCATCTCCTTCGAAAAGCACTTTTTCTGCGCTCACGATGTACTCGCGGATGACATGCATGATGGCGATTTCTTTTTTCTCACCTTTCTCGATCAGAGAATCCACTTCCTTTTTAAACTGTTTCAGCGTCTCTGCCATTACACAGTTGAGAATGGTCATTGCATTTGCACAGTTGGCTGTAGAACCCACGGCGCGAAACTCAAATTTGTTACCGGTAAATGCAAATGGTGATGTTCTGTTGCGATCGGTATTGTCAAGTAACAGTTCAGGAATGCTTCTGTGAAGATCAAGTTTCAGAATCGCTTCATCCTGCTCATCAAATTTATCACCCACTCTTTCTTTGATATCCTGAAGAACTTTATTGAGATACTGTCCGATGAATACAGAGATGATCGCCGGCGGCGCTTCGTTTGCTCCAAGACGGTGATCATTGCCCGCAGAAGCAATCGATGCCCGCATGATATCAGCATAATCATGTACAGCCTTGATTGTATTTACAAAAAAGGTAAGGAACATGAAATTGGTTTTTGGCGTTTTGCCCGGTGCCAGCAGATTCACACCGGTATCCGTTGCCATACTCCAGTTATTGTGTTTTCCACTTCCGTTGATGCCTGCAAATGGTTTCTCATGCAGCAGCACACGAAGTTTGTGGCGTCTTGCTACGCGATCCATTACATCCATCAAAAGAAGGTTGTGGTCAACAGCCACGCTTACTTCTTCAAATATGGGTGCGCACTCAAATTGTGCCGGTGCAACTTCGTTGTGACGTGTGCGCAGTGGAATGCCAAGTTTGTAGGACTCGTTTTCGAAGTCGCGCATAAATGCATAGATCCTTTCAGGTATAGAACCGAAATAATGATCTTCCAGCTGCTGGCCTTTTGCCGGAGCGTGACCAAAAACTGTTCTTCCACTCAGGAGAAGGTCCGGGCGTGCATTGGCAAGTGCTTCGTCAATCACGAAATACTCCTGCTCCCATCCAAGGGTCGCTGTTATTTTTTGAACGTTTTTATCAAAATAATTTGCCACTTCCACTGCTGATTTGTTCAGCGCTTCAAGAGATTTCAGCAGGGGAGCTTTGTAGTCGAGCGTTTCTCCTGTATATGAAACAAAAATGGTAGGGATACAGAGTGTTTTACCTGCGCCGATTTCCATTATGAAAGCCGGAGATGAAGGGTCCCATGCAGTATATCCCCGGGCTTCGAAAGTCGCCCGTATACCGCCGCTTGGGAAAGATGATGCATCCGGCTCCTGCTGAATCAATGCTGCGCCGTCAAATTCTTCTATTGCAGTTCCATCACCTTTTAAGGTAAAAAATGAATCGTGTTTTTCTGCAGTGGTACCGGTCAGCGGTTGAAACCAGTGCGTATAGTGGGTAACACCTTTACCATCCGCCCACTGACGGATACCGGCAGCAATCTGGTTGGCTACTGTCCTGTCAATTTTTTTTCCGCCTCGGATAGATGCAAGCAGGCTCTTATAACCTTCATCGCTCAAATATTCACGGGCTGTCTTCAACGTAAAAACGTTTTCTCCAAAAATCGCGGTGATCTTCACCTGACCAGATGCCTTAACATCGTTCTGGCCATTCGAAAGACCTTTAATTGCATCGAAACGTAATGACATGGGGGGAATGTTTTTGTGAAGCAGCAAAGAACATTCAAAATGAGAGAACAGACAAATTTTTTTGATTATTGGGCATTATTTTGAAAATAATGTGGAAAAAACCTTAATTTTTTTTCAAACTTCGAAGGTTACGGGCCTTTTAGAGGCAGAATTTCTAATATTAAAAAAATATCTATTTGTTTTGGCGGATAAGTGCCGTGCACATAAGTGCACTTGCGAGAATCGGCAGGCAGATAACCCGGTATCTTACTATCGCCCCGGTGATCGGCGCCATATATCCCAGGCAAAGCCAGACTGAGGCGGTAAAAAACAGGGCAAAAAACAGGTAGGAGTGCTGATTGACAGTCAGTTGAGGTCTTTTGTAAAGTGCCAGTGCTGCCAGAAACAGCAAAAAAAGCAATTCGATTGAAAAAACCAGGTACCTCAGTCCCGGAAGGTCCCACAAAACCGGCTCAGCAAAACCTATCCTCATCGCTATCGGCAGATATCGGATCATCCCGACTGCCGTCGGTTCAATTGCCGGCACCGGCAGCTTTGTATTTGCCGGAAGGGCGAGAAACGCCTGCTGCCGCTCGGCGATAAAAGACGGAAAATCCAAACCGGCATGTAGTTGACTACCAAACAGAATGGCCATGCTGCCGATCAGGTATATGATTACAAATGTCCAGGCCGCATGCCTGGGCCAGCGCATATTCAAACCCCAGCACAGCAATGACGGCAGCAGCAGCAACGCAATGTAGTTTCTCAGTAAAAAAATGCCGGCAAAGGCGACCGCCAGATATAAAATGCGGGTTCCTTTTCTGTCATTCTTATTAAGGAGCTGGAAAAATTGCCAGACTACAACCATCATAAAGAGAAAAACAAAACCATCCTTGTACATTCCGCCTGTCCAGAACACGAAAGAGGGTATCAAAAAAACAGGAATCACATGCCATTTTTTACTCTCC
>JACMLD010000154.1 GCA_014379785.1 Chitinophagaceae bacterium | reverse complement strand
CATTCAGCGCCAGCTGATTTTTTACAAGCTGCTGATAAAATACGGATGTACGACCCTGTCCAAGCACCTGCGCAAGGCAGGCGAGCGCAGCCATGTCTTTATGGTAATTCGGCACACTTGCAAAAGTCATCGACAACAAAGGCAGTCTTGCATAGTTGTCAGTATAAGAGACATATCTGTCTGTTGCCAATTTTGGTGCGGCCACTACCACTTTTTGCACAGCCGGACCAGCAGGTATCGAACCAAAATATTTTTCTACCAGTCTCACCACATCAGCAGTCTTCACATCGCCGCCCACGGTGAGCGTGGCGTTGTTCGGACCATACCACCTTAGAAAAAAGTTTTTCAGATCATTTACGTTTACACGATTGAGATCTTCTACATAGCCGATTGTTAGCCATGAATACGGATGACCATAATCATACAATGATTTAGATGAAAGCTCGCCCAGCAAACCATAGGGACGATTATCATAGTTCTGACCGCGTTCGTTCTTTACTGTCTCACGCTGGTTTTCAAATTTCTTTTGCGTAACGGCGTCCAGCAGAAAGCCCATGCGATCTGCTTCCAGCCAAAGCATTTTTTCAAGTTGATTATTAGGTACCGTTTCGTAATAATTTGTACGATCACGATTGGTGGATCCATTGAGCGAACCGCCGGATTCGGTAACGATTTTGAAATGCTGATCATCGTCTACATTGTCGCTTCCCTGAAACATCATATGTTCAAAAAAATGCGCAAAGCCTGATTTCCCAATTTCTTCTCTTGCCGAACCAACATGATAGGTAATGTCTACATGAATGATCGGATCACTATGATCTTCATGCACTACAACGGTTAGTCCATTGGGAAGAACATATTTCTCATAGGGAATGAGGAGCTCGGTACCCTTTCTGTCTACTTTCTCCACGAGTTTAGCCTGGGCGACCAGCTCGCCGGTGGCCGATAGGGCGAGACCAGCCAGCAACAACATTGTCTGTTTCATAATTTGTTTTGTATTGAAAAATGGAGTTTCAAGTTAAATGATTTGAATGTTTGACCATTAACCATTGGTCAATTTTTCACATATTGGCAGTGATTTTATTTTTTACCTTCATAAAAATTACAGGAATGAGAAGAAATCATGAGATAGAATACAAGATTTATGGTGAAGAAATGCAATATGTAGAGGTGGAGCTGGATCCCAATGAAACCGCGATTGCCGAAAGCGGCAGTTTTATGATGATGGACGAAGCCATTCAGATGCAGACGATATTCGGGGACGGATCGCAACCGCAGCAGGGATTTTTGGGGAAACTGCTTTCCGCGGGAAAAAGGGTGCTGACAGGTGAAAGTCTGTTTATGACAACCTTTACCAATACTGGTTCGGGTAAGAAAAAGGTAGCCTTCGCGAGTCCCTACCCGGGCAAAATCATCCCGATGGATCTGAGCCACTTCAATGGCAAGATCATTTGTCAGAAAGACGCTTTTCTCTGCGCTGCTCATGGAGTCAGCGTGGGTATTGAGTTTCAGAGAAGACTTGGCACCGGTCTTTTTGGCGGCGAAGGATTTATCATGCAGAAGCTGGAAGGTGATGGGATGGCTTTTGTGCATGCCGGCGGACATGTTTTTGAACGCGAACTGCAACCCGGTGAATTTCTCCGGATTGATACCGGCTGTCTTGTTGCGTACACCCAGACGGTAAACTATGACATCCAGTTTGTTGGAGGAATAAAGAACACCATTTTCGGAGGAGAGGGCTTGTTTTTCGCCACTTTGCGCGGACCGGGTAAAATCTGGATTCAGACATTGCCCATCAGCAGGCTGGCAAGCAGAATTCTTTCTTATGGCGGTTCCAAAAGAAAAGAAGAAGGAAGTGTGCTCGGTGGACTGGGCAATATGCTTGATGGAGACGGATGGTAGTTTAGAACTGAAAGCCGAAACTTACCAGGCCGAGACCGCCATCGCTGCCCCTTGCATATGAACCTGCGATGACAAATCTGCTCAGGGGTGCAAGCCATACACCAGCACCATACCCCTGGTGCCATCTGTTGCTTTTTTCATTCTTCAGCCATACACGGCCCACGTCATGAAAAGCCAGCATACCGATCGCACCAGGGAATAAATATGATTTAAACTCCGCCAGTTTAATCCGCAGATCGAGATTGTGGTAAAAAGTTTTGTCGCCCATGAACCTGAACTTGCGGTAACCCCTCAGGTTTTCCGTTCCGCTTAAATACTGGGCCTGGAAATACTCATATTTTCCAAAATTGATACCACCACCAATCCTGTTTGCTATCACCAACCGGGCTCTTCGGTTAAAGCTGATAAAGAATGAAAGATCTGAATTGAGGATCGTTGGATGTCCGCTGTTGTCGTTCAATCCCCGATAGGCTGTCATGACAGTTTGAAAGTTGACACCACGGGTGGGGATATTTTTGTCGTTGCGATCATCAATACCTGCTACTAATCTGAGACCAGCATATTTCTTCGAATCATAGATGCTTTTGTCAAGTCCATTGATATTTGTCTGATTGATAAACCGCGACTTGTTTTCCGCGCTGTCCATAAAATACAACTGTAATGCGGGCCCGGCAGCAAGAGAAAACACTTTCCCTTTGTTTGCGCGAAGCAGTAGCGAGCCGTCTATGAGGTCAAAACGTGTGCGGTAGAATTTGATTCCATCATCCTTCTTTTTGATATAGCCGGTTTCATTGCCCAGTCCGAAAAAGTTGATGGTATTGTTTGGTGCTTTCACGATTGCGTTGAATAACAAATCCGCTTTGCCAATGGCATCTATCGCTTCAAAACGGTAGCGGAAATCATAAGCCTTCGTGGCAAGTGCATGAGTAAAAACAAACAGATGCTGTTGCTTGAAAGGTTTTTTGCGAAAACCGTGAACCGTATATTTTAAGCTGCCCCCAAGAAATAAACCATCATCAGGATTGTAAGCGGCGGCAATGAACGGAGCGAGTATATTGTATTTGTAGCCACGCCGATCGTACTCCTGCCCGTCTGCGTTGCTGAGAAATAATCTGTGATTACCAGTTCCTTCCACCATATTCTTTTCTGCCGGCGAATCGTATATCCTTGTCTTTCCTGAGGCGGTTTTTGTTTCGTTTAAAAACAGGTCATCACCTTTTCCACCGATCATTCTTACTATTATTCTGCCACCATAGGTTCCCGCTACCGAGAAGCTGTCTTTTCCGGAAAGTCCGTACAACCTGATTTCTCTTGTGTCATCAGCGGCAAATTTTCTTTCAAAAGTTTTCTGTTCAGGTATTCCGTCTTTATTGACTTTCGATACACTGACGGATACCGTATCATCGTCTCCCCGTCGGATTTCAAAATACTCTCTTTTATTGCTCCCGGAGACCGTTACCGTGCGCGAAAGAAATCGATAGTATTCCAGCATTTCTTTTTCAAAATACTTTCGTCTTTCTTTCAGCTTTGCGGCGATTTCGTTTTTGCGTTTTGTATGCAGTTCAGCCGGCTGCTTCGACATCGCTTTTTCGATCAATTCATCCGTCATGGTGGCCACGACCGTGGCCGACATTTTTCGCCATTCGTCTTCAGTTAATTCATTGAGAAAGTTTCTGTCGAAGTTTCTCGCGGCAAAATTGTAAGGATTGATACCGATCGCTTTGCTCCGGAAACCCTGCAACTGGGGCACTACAGACGGTATTCTGGCAAAAGCGGGAAGCAAT
>JACMLD010000153.1 GCA_014379785.1 Chitinophagaceae bacterium | reverse complement strand
TGTTAAAGTGTGTCTGCGTATGAGCGATTTTTGCGGTCTCTCTTGTAAGCAGAGGTTTATTGCCCGTAAAAAGAGATTTTAACTTTTCCAAGCGCCATGCAATGGAGCCCATCCAGATGGTTGCGGACTTGTGAGGGCGCTTTTTGCCAAAGTTGTCTGCAATGCTCTCAAACACTTTCCTGAATGACCAGTTGTCGCTGTTGATGATAAATCTTTCGTTGACGATATTTTTTTCTAAAAGTAAAACTGTTACGTGGGCCACATCCTCCACGTCTACAAATCCGTTTACGCCGGATGTGTACCAGGGAAATTCATTGTAAGCATTTTTAAATATCGCAGCACTTGATGCATTCCAGTCGCCAAAACCGAGGATCGTAGACGGATTTAAAATAATGACATCGAGACCTTCGGCCATGCCCCTCCACACTTCGTTTTCTGCCATATACTTGCTCACGGCATAGTTGGTGTTCGTGCTGCTTTCTTCCCATTTCTTTTCTTCGGTAACGATGGTAGATTGTTTTGTTCTACCGAGAGCCGCAACTGAACTGATCTGCACAAAGCGGCTCACCTGTTTTGACAATGCGGCATTGACCACGTTGGCAGTGCCTTCAACATTTGTTTTATACAACTCATCGCGTTCGCTCGCGTAGAAGGAAACTTTTGCCGCGGAATGAATGACCGTATCGATGCCTTCCATTCCTGCTTCCAATGCTACGATATCCAGGACATCGCCGTCAACCCATTCCACTTTTGAAAAAACAGAGGCATCAATGAATGAGGGTATTTTATTCCCGCGGCGGAGTGCGCGTACAGAAAAGCCTTTCGACACAAGTTCCCTGATGATATAAGCACCCAAAAAGCCGGTACCGCCAGTGATAAAAACTTTACTTGCTGTAGTCATAATATCCCTTGCCGGTTTTTCTTCCCAGTTCATTTTTATCCACCCGCTCTTTTTGTATTGCGGAAGGTCGCAGACGCTCTGGTTGTCCGAGTGCATCGAAGACAGAGCAGCTTACCGCATAATTGATATCGTTGCCGATCAGATCCATGAGTTTAAATGGTCCCATTTTGAATCCTGAAGACTCCATCAGTGCGTCGATTGTCGCAAAATCGGCCACCCCTTCTTCTGCAAGTCGTAAAGCTTCGATATAATATGGACGGGCCACGTGATTGACAATAAAACCAGGTGAGTCTTTACAAAACACCGGGGTCTTGCCCATTTTTCTGGCCAGTGCGGCGATCAGTTGGGAGACTCCGGGCTCTGTGGTGTCAGCATTCACCACTTCCACGAGTTTCATGAGTGGAGCTGGGTTGAAAAAATGCATTCCCACTACTCTTTCCGGATGCATAACATTTTTTGCAATGGCAGTTACTGAAAGTGATGAGGTATTGGTAGCGAAGATCACTTCGCTGTGGTTGAATTCGTTGAGTTGATTGAACAGTCCCGCTTTTACCAATGGGTCTTCTACAATGGCTTCGATAAAAACATCCGCAAGGCAATCATTCATATCGGTGACAAACCTGAGACGGCTCAGGGTATCGGTTTTGTCTGAGTCGGACAGTTTGCCACGGTTCACCTGTTGCGCAAGATCATCAGTTAACCGTATTGAAGCTTTCTCGAGCGCAGCGGCATTGACATCATAAAGTATCGTATGAAATCCGCTGCGGGCGGCCACCTGCGCGATGCCGGCTCCCATGGTGCCGGATCCGCAGACACAAACAGTGTTGATATCATCAATGCTCCACACTTAGATGGCGGAGGTAAATTGTTTCAGAAATCTCACATCGTTTTCGCTGAACAGCCTGATGTCACTAATGCCATATTTCTGCAGTGTGGGCCTTTCAATGCCCATACCGAATGCAAAACCGGTGTATTTTTCCGAATCGATTCCGCAGTTCTGCAATACGTTTGGATGGATCATGCCACAACCCAGTATTTCGAGCCAGCCGGTGCGTTTGCACACGCTGCAACCTGCGCCACGACAAAGAAGGCATTCAATGTCCATTTCTGCGCTGGGTTCGGTAAAGGGAAAATAACTCGGTCTGAAACGAACCTGTATATTCTTGCCATACATTTCCTGAACAAAGAAATACAGGGTCTGTTTGAGATCTGCAAAGGATACGTTCTCATCTATGTACAACCCTTCTATCTGATGAAAGAAGCAGTGACTTCTTGCGCTGACTGTTTCATTGCGGTATACTCGTCCTGGCATCACAATTCTCAATGGAAGTTTTCCTTTTTCCATCTCGTGTATCTGCACGTTGCTGGTATGTGTGCGCAGCAGCCAGTCAGGATTCTGTTGAATGTAAAATGTATCCTGCATGTCTCTCGCGGGGTGATGCTCCGGCAGGTTCAATGCTGTGAAGTTGTGAAAATCATCTTCGATTTCGGGGCCATCCGCGACGCTGAAACCGAGTCGCGCGAAAATCTCTACCATTTTATTGCGCATGAGGCTGATGGGGTGGCGGCTGCCAAGTGGAAGATTTTCTCCGGGAAGACTGCTGTCGATGCCCGATGATTTTTTCTCCTGTGTTGCGCCACCGGCCTCTTTTGCAGTATCATATCTGGATTCGGCAAACTGCTTGAATTCATTCATGATCAGGCCGAAGGCTTTTTTGTCTTCAACCGCTACATTCTTCATTTCGCCCATCAGCGATTTGACGATGCCTTTTGTGCCGAGCCATTTGATTCTGTATTCTTCCAGGTCTTTGGCGTCTGCAATCGAAAGCGTTTCGATCTCTTTTTTATATTGTTCTATCTGTTCAACTATCTGATTCATTGGTGGGTTGGGTTAATCTAGCATTTCTCTGATCTTCAATATCATTTCACCTTTTGTGATGGGCACACCCATTATTTTATTGTACGGCTTCGCGTCTACAAAATAAACATCGCGAATGATTTTTATCAGCTGGCCGTTGTTGATTTCGGGAATCAGCACGTGCTCGAAGTTCTTGAGAATGTTGCCCAGGTTTTTTGGGAAGGGGCGCAGATAGCGAAGGTGCGCGTGACTTACCTGGTGACCTTCTGCCAGTAGTTCGTTGATCGCACTTTTTATCGCACCGTATGTGCTGCCCCATCCAAGAACAAGGATTTTCCCTTTTTCCGGACCATTGTCTATTTTTTGTTCAGGAATATAATCGGCGATCTTGTCCACTTTTTCCTGCCTGATCTTCACCATCAACTGGTGATTCTCGGGTTCGTAACTGATATTGCCGGTGATATTTTGTTTTTCGAGTCCGCCGATGCGGTGCTCCAGTCCGGCTGTTCCCGGCAGTGCCCATGGTCTCACGAGTTTTTCATCGCGCAGATAAGGCAGGAAGGTTGATTCGCCGTGACCGAGTTGTGTTTTAAAGGTTACTTCAATCGGTGGGAGATCGTTTCCTGCGGGAAATTTCCATGGTTCGGCGCCGTTTGCGATGTATCCGTCGCTTAAAAATATTACAGGGGTCATGTGCTGCACAGCAATTCTGACTGCTTCATAGACTGCGTCAAAACAGTCGCTTGGTGTGCTGGCGCTGATGACTGGCATGGGGCATTCGCCGTTTCTGCCGTAGTAGGCCTGCAAGAGGTCACTTTGTTCAGTTTTTGTAGGAAGACCTGTGGACGGTCCGCCGCGCTGAACATCTATAATAAGGAGTGGAATTTCGAGCATCATGGCAAGACCCATCGCTTCTGCTTTGAGTGCCATACCGGGTCCGCTGGTGGTAGTAACGGCGAGTGAACCGCCATAAGCCGCACCGATGGATGAAGTAATGGCAGCGATCTCGTCTTCTGCCTGAAATGTTTTTATGCCGAATGCCTTGTGGCGACTGAGTTCGTGCAAAATGTCTGAAGCCGGAGTGATTGGGTAGGAGCCGAGAAACAGAGGCAAACCGCTTTTTTGTGACGCGGCGATCAGTCCGTAAGCCAGGGCCTGATTTCCCATGATGCTGCGGTATACGCCGTGGTCCATTTTTGCTTTCTCCACTTTATAGGTGGTGGTGAAAGTTTCTGTGGTGTCTGCAAAATTATATCCGGCCCGGAGTGCTCTTACGTTGCTCTCCAGTATCTCTGCTTTTTTTCCAAATTTTTCGGTGAGGAACTGGACGGTATTTTCCATGTCGCGGTTGTACATCCAGTAGAGAAACCCGAGCACAAACATGTTTTTTGCGCGGTCCTTTTCTTTCGTGCCCATGGTGATGTCTTTCAGCGCTTCGCGCGTCATCCGGGTCACGTCCATTTTTATTAACTCGTAATTGGCAAGGCTGTCGTCTTCGAGGGGATTAACACCATCGGGGTAATTGGCGAGGCGGAGGTTTTTGCCATCAAACCCATCGGTATTGGCAATGATCTTTCCGCCTTTTTTCAGGCCTTTCAGGTTTGTTTTCAGCGCAGCTGCATTCATTGCCACCAATACGTCGCACTCATCACCGGGTGTAAAGATGCGGTCGCTGCTGAATCTCAGCTGATAGCCGGAAACACCAGGCAGGGTTCCTATCGGGGCGCGGATCTCTGCCGGAAAATCCGGAAAAGTGGCGAGGTCAATCCCCATCATAGCCGTGTTGTTGGTAAACTGGCTGCCGGTGAGCTGCATACCGTCACCGCTGTCGCCGGCGAATTTGATGACGACATCGCTTAAAACTTCCTGTTTCCTGTTCATAGTCTGCGAAATTACGCCCTTTCGGGAATTTTCTATTGCTGAATGGCGCTATAAATGACCTCCTGGATCTTCGGGCGGATATTCATTTGCAGCAGTTTGCTGTTGCCGTCGGGATTTACCCGGTTCGACAAAAACACATAGGTAAGGTTGTATTTTGGATCCATCCATATGCAGGTGCCCGTAAACCCGGTGTGACCAAAGGTTTGCGGCGAGGCCGATGCGCTGGGATAGGGCTCTTTTCGGGTGGCGTTGTCTTTTTCAGGTTTGTCGAAACCGAGGCCACGGCGACTGATATTGCTGTGCCAGGTGTTGAAAAATGCGATGGTTTCCTTTTTTATGAACCTTTCGCCATTGAATTCTCCACCGTTGAGGAGCAATTGTGCCAGTACCGCCATGTCTTTTACATTGCTGAAGAGTCCTGCGTGGCCGGCTACGCCTCCAAACATTGCGGCACCCGGGTCGTGTACGTCACCCCAGATCAATTGCTGGCGAAAACCGGCTTCATTTTCGGTTGGTGCAATGAATGCCAGCGGATAGCGGTCGCGGGGTTTGAAGCCTGTGGCATTGAGACCGAGTTTATCGTAGAAAGTGGTTTTCACATATTGATCGAGCGGCATGCCGCTGATTG
This sequence comes from Chitinophagaceae bacterium, assembly GCA_014379785.1. Lineage (GTDB taxonomy): Bacteria > Bacteroidota > Bacteroidia > Chitinophagales > Chitinophagaceae > JACMLD01. The sequence goes on along the minus strand of JACMLD010000153.1, from coordinate 295 downwards.
CTTCTACAATTCTTCCCAGGAAGATAAAATCGTTGTCGCTGTACACATATTTGCCGGCTTCTGACAAAGGACTCCAGAGAATGCGGTGATAGATGGTATCTATCCAGTCGTTGCGCATAAACATGTTTTCGGCCACTCTTATCTGGTGACTGCTGTCTGGTTTGTAGCGATAAAACGCGGCCGATGGAACATTTTTGGTATCAGTGGTTTCGCGATAATATGGAATGAAAGATTTCAACCCCGCTTCGTGGAGAAGTATGTCGCGAAGTTTTAGTGGTGCCTTGTTGGTCCCTTC
>JACMLD010000152.1 GCA_014379785.1 Chitinophagaceae bacterium | reverse complement strand
GTTCGATTTCAACTATTTTCTCATCAGATTTGACTGGGCCTACAAAATCAAAAACCCTTACTATTCCGGAAATGAGGATGGATGGTTTCAGGATCTCCGGCTCCTGAATGGTCAGTTTCAGCTGGGGATTGGTTACTCATTTTAAGCTTCTGCATCTTTTATCATTTCGTCGAAACCTACCGCATCCTTCAATAAGAATTCTCCAATTCTTGTACGGCAAAGACTGCTGAGATATGCACCGCAACCCAGGGACGCGCCAAAATCATCTGCAAGACTGCGTATATACGTGCCCGTTGAACACACAACACGGAATCCAACTACAGGCATCTCGATGGAAGTAATTTCAAATTCTTTTATAAAAAGTTTCCTCGGTTCCAGCACAACCGTCTCGCCCTTTCTGGCCAGTTCGTATACTCTTTTGCCATCTTTTTTTATGGCAGAATGCATGGGAGGCACCTGCATTATCTCCCCGGTGAACGGCCCGGTTGCTGATTTGATTTGTTCATCGCTGATACCTGAAACATCTTTCTGATCATGAGGAGGAGTTTCACGGTCATAACTATCGGTCACGGCGCCCAGCGTAAATGTGCCCGTGTATTCTTTCTCCTTTGCCATAAACTCATTGATTCGCTTGGTATACTTTCCTGTGCAAACGATCAGCAGGCCGGTAGCGAGTGGATCAAGTGTGCCTGCATGTCCCACCTTTCTGATATTTATGACAGACCGGATTTTGCGGATGACGTCAAATGATGTCCAGCCAAGCGGTTTGTCGATCAGCACCACTCTACCTTCTTCATATGTGTTGGTTGAATTCATGGTTAAATCGCCTGCCTCATCTTTATTTCCAGGTATTTGTTGACCGTGTTGACGGTCACATTTTTTGGAGCTGTCAGAATAGAGAGTATTCCGTATTTATGGAGTTCCTTGACAATCATTTTCTTTTCCATTGCAAACTTTTCTGCTATGGTTTTTGTGTACACTTCTTCAACGGTCTCCGCATCTTTTTCGATCAGTTCTTTGACTTCTGTATTTTCAAAAAACACCACCAGCAGCAAATGGTATTTTGCAATCTTCCTAAGATAGGGAAGTTCGCGACTGAGGCTGCTCATGCTTTCGAAATTGGTAAACAGCACTACCAGGCTCCGTTGTGTAATTCTGTTGCGGATGAGAGTATACAATTTTTCAAAGTCACTTTCGAGATACCTTGTCTTCTGGTTATATAGTATCTCCAATACTTTATTCATCTGGGTGGCTCTTTTATCCGCCGGCAGAAAGCTGCCTATTTCTTCCGAAAATGTGATCAATCCGGCCTTGTCCTGTTTAAGCAAAGCCACGTTGCTGAGTACGAGCGACGCATTGATGGCATAGTCAAGCAGGCTCAGTCCTTCGAAAGGCATTTTCATCATTCTTCCTTTGTTGATCACACAATATATCTGTTGACTTTTTTCGTCTGTAAAGTGGTTGACCATCAGCTGTCCCTTTCTGGCCGTGGCCTTCCAGTTGACAGTACGGTAGTCATCTCCCTGCACATAGTCCTTGATCTGTTCAAACTCCGTGCTCTGTCCGATGCGTCGGATTTTCTTTATCCCCGCTTCGCTCAGCCGGTTGCTGATCGCCAGCAGCTGATACTTCCGCATCTGGAGGTAGGACGGATATACCGGCACTTCAGCATTGTCGTCAAAATGAAATCTGCGTACTATCAATCCGAGCCGTGTCCGGGCAAAAACATTCACCCTACCAAAAGCATAGGTGCCGCGTTTACGGGGTTTGAGAACATAGCTGATCTTCTTTTCCTGTCTTGGGGCGAGATCTGTTTTAAACCAGATATCTCTTTTTTGAAACTGAAAAGGTATTTCATCGATCACCCCAACGGAAACGCCAAAGCCATATCGGTTTTCCACAAAAACCTGCAGATTATTATCATCTCCGTTGCTGAGTCGCTCAGGAGTTGTGCGGGTGGCAAAGATGCCGTTGGCTTTTGCAAACAACAATACATAGTCAAGCACAACGAGCACCGCGAAAAGTCCAAATACCAGTCTAGGCAGCACTTTCATCCATGGAAAGAAAAAAGAGACAATAAAAAGCACAACGATGGCTATCAGGCAGATAAAGAACCTGGAAG
>JACMLD010000151.1 GCA_014379785.1 Chitinophagaceae bacterium | reverse complement strand
TAGTTCTTTGTTATTAGTTTTTAGTGGCAGCGAAATTAAACAGTCATTTCGAGCGTAGCGAGAAACCCCGACCGTCAATCCGAGATTATCGATCGGGATTTCTCGCTACGCTCGAAATGAGGGATGTTTTCTACCTATTCAGTTTTTCCAATTAAGTTATAAATGACCTTCTTATCGGCTTCTGTAAGTATGCGTGATGAGTCTGTCTGGACGAAGTGCAGTTTGAATGAGTAGAGGGCGGCTGCTGTGTCTTTGGTGTTGTAGCCGATGATTCTGAGTGCCTGCATGGCGTCGAATCCGGGAGGAACAACAATTCCTGTCGTGTCATACCACATCCCATAACCGTTTTCTGACAGTTTTTCCCAGGGAAAATTACGGTTAGGATCCACCTTTCTTCCCGGTGCTATATCAGAATGTCCAATGAAATTTGCCTTTGGGATCCCATACAAATTTTTCAATTTTTCAAGAACCCGAAGGAGGCTGGTGATTTGTATTTCTGTAAATGTTTCAAAACCGTTGTTGTCGAGTTCGATACCTATGCTGCCTGAGTTGATGTCGGTCAGGTTGCCCCATTTGCTATTGCCGCCGTGCCATGCGCGGAGATAATCGTTCAGCATATGATGCACCGTTCCGTCTTTGCAGATGACATAGTGTGCGCTTACCTGGCTTGCGGTCCGGGTGAAAGTTGTGAGGGTTTTCTCGCATGCTTCCTGCGCGGTGTGGTGAATCACTACGATATTCGGCTTACGCAGATTGAAGTTGGTTGTACCTGCCCATTTGCCCGGTGGCTGCAGTGAGTCGGCCGGAGGCAATTGTCTGATTTGCTTGGCGAGTGTTTTTGCATTTTTCCGGTAAACCTTATTTGTTTCCCGGTAGGGATTTGCCGCGCAGCCCGAAACCAGCAGCAGGGTGAAGAGCAGGTATTTCATACATATGAAAATACGGCATGGAATTTTTATAGGAAATGAAAACATGTATCATGGGAAAATTAAGCGGAAAAAAAGTAGCGATACTCACTGAGAATGGTTTTGAAGAAGTTGAACTGACCAGTCCGAAGAAAGCATTGGAAGATGCCGGAGCTGAGGTAAAGATTGTATCTCCTGTGAAAGGCAAGGTCAAGGCCTGGGATAACGATCATTGGTCGATCGAGTTGGATGTGGATATTGCGCTGGAAGAGGCAAAGGCCGAAGACTTTGATGCGTTGTTGATACCGGGTGGTGTTATCAATCCGGATAAAATGCGTAAAAATCCGGCTTGTGTCGAGTTTGCGCAGCATTTTCTGGAGACAGGCAAGCCTGTTGCAGCGATCTGTCATGGTCCGCAGCTGCTGATTGAAACGGGGTTGATCAATGGTAGAAATATGACTTCTTATATTTCCATTAGAACAGATCTGATAAATGCGGGTGTGATGTGGGTTGATAAGGAGGTGGTAACGGACAATGGTCTGGTTACGAGTCGTAGTCCAAAGGATCTGGAGGCTTTTAATGAGAAGATAGTGGAAGAGATTGGAGAAGGCGTTCATTCGCCTGCAGCTTATACACCCAGTCCCACCCATTAGCTTCAGTTGCGGCTCAGTATCCATCCCTTATTTGCACCAGATCGGATGAGTTTAAACTGGTCGAACCTGCCGATCACATCGATACTGGTTCCATTTGGAATCTGAGTTTTTATAGCAGCAGTTGTATCGGGTTGGTCGAAAAGACGCATATCTGATTTTATTTGCTCTGTGGTGATGGGTTGTGCGGTCGATCTTACAGCATTGGTGGCAATAAATCCCTGTCTTCCATCGGGCAGTTCAATTTTATACCATGTACCTGTTGCTGCAATGGGTGTTATGATTGTATTCGACTCAGGAAGCAGGATCGTTTGCGATGTTTTGTCCGGGGCGCTATAAATCGTAGCCTTGTTTGCTGTTTTTAGCAATGCTGATGAAGTGC
>JACMLD010000019.1 GCA_014379785.1 Chitinophagaceae bacterium | reverse complement strand
TGCGGGTTTTTTTATGTAATGCAGCGAGGCGGTCATTCCGAGCGCAGCCGAGGAATCCCCAGCCGTCAGTTAAGCCGATAACCGGGTGGAGGGTCCCCGGCCGCTAGTAAACATAGTCAAACAAATGATTTAAACAGTAAAACCGAAAGGTAAAAGGAGGAAACATGTTCAGAAGAATTTTTAGCCGGAGACAACAGCAACTTGGTTCGCTGTTCAACGGACACTTTATCGACATCAAAGCATTGTATGTAATGGAATTTGATTCTATTCCAACGATCAGTTTTGTCGGTGAACTGGACGGGGGCAAAGCATTCGACTTCATACATGCTACCTACCGGCATACCGCGGTAAAAATGTATCAGCACAACTATTTCGATTACGAAGAAGACAAAATGTTTTCCAACAATACCATCTATGTCCTGCGAGACAAAAAGATCATAGAGGTAAGTCACAACTATTGTCAGCTTTTGTACGATCAGTCTGATTATTCATTCGGAATCAAGATGGGCCGCAAGCTGTCAGAGTTCCGGATGACAGTTGCACCAAGAGAAGAAAGCGTAATCGGATTCGTAAGACCGTCAAAAAATTAGAAAATGTCAAAATTAAAACTGACAGGTAAGGAGCTGAGAGCTCTAGGGTTTCCCGAAGGGCCTGTCATAAGCATAGCAATGAAGGTGATGGAAAAAAAATACAAACATCACAGAAAGGAGGAGGCAATGGATATATTGAAAAAAGTATTGGAATCTCCGCTGGAGTATGAGGACGATGCAGTGCTGGCACTGATCGCCGAGCAGCTATTGCCAAAACCTCCTGCGGAGGGGGAAGGAGCAGAAATTTCGCTCAACAACACAGGGATTGCTTTCAGCATCTTTGGATCAGAGCATATTGAGGCCGGTGCATTAAATCAAATGTACCAGGCCTCAAAACTGCCGGTGTCGGTTGCTGGTGCGCTGATGCCGGATGCGCACAGCGGTTACGGATTACCGATAGGCGGAGTGCTGGCCGTAGCAGATGCCGTTATCCCATACGGTGTTGGGGTAGACATAGGTTGCAGAATGTGCCTTTCTGTTTTCGATATCAATCCAAAGGAACTTGATCAGAAACCAGATTACTTCAAACGTGAATTGCTGGAAGCAACATTGTTTGGAAGCGGCGGGCATTTTAAACAGCCCGCCAATCATGAAGTAATGGAAGACAAAGCCTTTCATGAGCTAGGTCTGCTGAGAACCCTGCATGGAAAAGCCTGGAAACAACTCGGTACATCCGGAGGCGGTAATCATTTTGTGGAATTCGGAAATGTGACAATTGATGAGAAAGATGAGATCCTGGGAATTGCTCCTGGTGAATATCTTGGATTGCTTTCACACTCCGGTTCACGTGGACTTGGAGCAAATATTGCCAATCATTATACAAAAATCGCCAAGCAAAAAAGACGACTGCCGGGTGAGGCTTCCAACCTTGCGTGGCTGGGACTCGATGAAGAAGAGGGAATGGAATACTGGATCGCCATGAATCTTGCCGGTGAATACGCTTCTGCGAATCATCATATCATTCATGCGAAAATTGCGAAGCAGCTGGCACGCAGACCAATAAGAATGGTTGAAAACCACCACAACTTTGCCTGGAAGGAAATGCATGAAGGGAGGGAAGTGATTGTACACAGAAAGGGTGCAACTCCGGCCGGAAAAAATGTGCTGGGAGTAATACCGGGTTCCATGACCGCTCCGGGCTTTATCGTAAAAGGTAAAGGGGTCGAAAGTGCCGTCAATTCTGCTTCACATGGAGCAGGAAGAAGAATGAGCAGAACGGCTGCGATAAAGTCGATTACGCATGAGGCGATGAAAGCAGAACTGAAAAAGCATGATGTAATGCTGATTGGAGGTGGGTTGGATGAATCTCCTTTTGCGTACAAAGACATAGAGGTGGTAATGGAGTCGCAGAAACAGCTCGTGGATGTGCTCGGGAAATTTTATCCGAGGATTGTGAGAATGGATGGATAGAGGAAGATGTGCAAATGTGAAGAATGTGAGAAAATGTGGGGGAATGTGATGCGCTGCGCACGCTTAGAGTGCCGTCATGCCGAGCGAAGCCGAGGCATCCCCCACCGCTAGTCAAACAGTAAATAAAACAAACCATCCCTAACCGGATGGTTTGTTTTATTTATGTCTATAATGATAGCAGTATAGTTATACAACGCTGGCATGGCAGTTGAAGCTATATCCAAAAACATTTATGGCTACCAAAAAAGCAGCACCAAAGAAAAAGGCAGCAAAGAAATCTGCACCAAAGAAGAAATCAGCAAAAAAATCCGCACCAAAAAAATCCGCAAAGACAAATAAGCTGGGGGTAAAAAACTCACTCGTCAACAACATCAACGCCCGTAAGAAAAAAGGGGCATCCCGCCCGAAGTCGAAAAAGACAGTCGATAAAAAATCCTACAAAAAGATGGAAGACAACTGGGGTAAAAAGTAGAAAGATTAAAATTGCTGAAAAACATACTCGAGCGAAGCTTCTTCCAGCACCAGCCTGATGCTTCCTTTGTCGCTGCTTTCCCATATTATCAATCTGATATATCCATCGGCGATTTCTATCCCCGTGATATCTCCATCGCTGAAACAGCAGCAGCCAGTATTGAAGTACGTGGGATGAACCATGCTCTTGGCGAATTTCTTCCCGGCATATTCCAGCTTCCTTTTCTGTAATTGCGTTTCAGCAAGAGCGATGAGTGCGGGATCATTCTGGGCCTTTGCTTTCTCAAGCTGTTTTGAAAGGCGATCGATATGGTCGAGCGAGGCAAAAACCGGCTTGTGCGTATGGCCCGAAATAAAAACAAGGTTGTTTTGAGTAGCGCTCCATTCATACATTATTATATTATGCTGGTCCACCAGTTCAAAAGAATCTGAAGTAGTGTTAATGGTCACTTCCAGAAAACGCTGAATCGGTGTCCAGATAGCGGCGACTACCCACTTGCTGAATGCGTTGCCATCACTTTTCAAATCTCCCTGGTGCCCGTGACTCAAAAAAAACGTATATGCCTTGTCGTTATAAGATGTAGTCAGCACCAGTCCATCATGAATCCGGAGCTTGTCGCCAAAAACGGGTTTCAGGTAAAGATTCTGCTGAATCAGGTAATTCCATTCCAGATCGTGATTGCCGATAATGCGGTAATACCTGTCCTGTGCGAGGAAACCTGCCTCCATGGCTAGGATAGAACGGTTTTTTTCGACGACAACACTTGGGGTATTTTCCCATAGCTCTTCACAGTCACCCAGGTTTACAAAAGAGAATCCGGTCTTATTATAATATTCGAGCGCCTTAATATAGTTCTCCTCT
>JACMLD010000150.1 GCA_014379785.1 Chitinophagaceae bacterium | reverse complement strand
GCCGGGTTCTGCTTTTACGATGCTGTCGCGGAATGCCGACATCTGCTGATTGAGAGACTTCAGTTTATTATTGATCACACCACTGTCGCCTGCATTCTTTGCTGCAGACAAATCTTTCACCAGTGCCGCAGAGGCACGGCCATTCTGAGTGGCGAAGCGCGAGTAGTATTGAAAGTTTGAATTCTCCGGACTGTTGCTGAATTGTACGCCGGCAGGAATATTGGCGGAGTCTGCAATGATGGAAAAATGTTGTTGCTTATCAAGCAGTACCTCAAACAAGATCTCCTTGCGCGGTGACACAACAAAGTAAATACCGCCATTTAATTTTGTATCCCCCTTCAGCACAGCACGACTGTTCTGGTCCAATAAAGCAGAATCCGCAAGCGCTTTTATTTTGCCGTAATAATAACCGAGATAAACGTATTGACTCTGATAGGGTTTAAGCGTTATATCAATCTGATAACCCGTTTGCTGGGACTGCCCACAAAGGCCGGAGATTAGTAAAATTGCGATTAAGAGGCTTTTCATCGGTATCCACAAAGTTAATAAGCGAATATATCAAATAATGAACTAGATGGCTGTTTTGGCTTTTTGGTTGTAAATCTGCATGTTATATTTGCCCTTAACGTAGAAATTTGATGGCAAAACGCAGCAAAAAGAAAAAGCCGCTTCTCTTTATATCCATTATCCTCTTTCTGGCCTGTGCGGGCGGAGTAGGATATTGGTGGTACAGGAGCCATGCCTCAAATTTTGTTACCTACCCGGAATTCGGGATTGAAATCCCCGAAAATTTTTCAGTTCACGGTATTGACGTTTCGCATCACCAGGATAATATCAACTGGAATCTTGTGCGGAACATGCAGGTCAAAGACATTAAAGTAAGTTTTGCATTCATCAAGGCTACCGAAGGTGTGTCAAAAGTCGACAGCCGATTCAACAGAAACTGGTTTGGCGCCAGGTCGGCGGGTGTGACCAGAGGAGCGTATCATTTCTTTCTCGCTAAGAAGAGTGGCAAACTGCAGGCGCAGAATTTTATTGACGTGGTGGATCTGGAGTCAGGCGATTTGCCACCCGTACTCGATGTTGAACAGCTATATGGAGTAAACCCTGTAAAGCTCAGAAAAGAGGTGAAGGAATTTCTCCGGACGGTTCATGACTATTATGGAATAAGGCCCATCATTTATACAAACGCGGATTTTTATACGCAGTATCTGAAATCTGAATTTGACGAATACCCGCTTTGGGTTGCGCATTATCTGCAACGCGACAAACCCCGCATTGTACGGAACTGGATGATGTGGCAGCACAGTGAATCCGGCAGGGTAGATGGCATCAGGGCCAAAGTAGATTTCAATGTATTCAACGGAGACTCTACCGAATTCCTGAAATTATTAATAGATTGAGTTACAAAAATTCCACGCTATGAGTGAAATGGAGGATGATGCGCGGGAGTATCTCGTAAAGATTGTGTGGTCAATCACAGCTGTGATTGTTTACATGGTGATCAACTCTTCTGTGGGAATAATGCTTGGGTGGTTTTTTTTTGCGGGTAGTCCCACAAAAGGAAATTATATTTTTTACACCTGGGTGTTGATCAGCACTATTCTTCTTATAAAACTGTTGCATAAGTGGTGGACGAAAAAATATCCACACGGCTAAGAACTGTGGTCTGCAACAATCAGCCATTTGCCGCCGATTTTTCTGAACAGCAATGTATAGTGGCCGCTGATATCGCCGGCGCTTCGTTTCAGAAACCATTTTCCTACTACAAAATATGCGTCTGCTGATATCTTCTTTACCTGCAGGATGTCAAAAAACAGCTTGCCCATTTTTGATGAGTCGCCGTAATTTTTTACGTAGTTATTGAGTGTATTCTGGTATCCGTATGTTACTCCGTTTTGTCCCACAAACATCAGAGAGTCGTTGTTCCAATACCCGACCATAAAGTCTTTGATGTCTCCTTTGTTCCATGCAAGGGTCTGACGGTTGAGCACGGCGAGAATGCTTACTTTATCTGCATCTGCCTGCGCATTTACAGAGAGTGAAGAAACTGCCAGTAACGCTATGTAGAAAAACTTTAGGTTGCCCATGCCTTATCACCTTTTTTGTAATCAATACATCCATTGTACTCGCCCGGAACTGCTTTATATCTGAGTGCTTGCGTTGCTCCTTCTTTTGAACTGAAGAAACCAAGCAAGGTGAGCTGCTTCATCATTGTGAAATAATGATTGGGCGACGCTTTTGCATTTTTGTCTTTTTTCTTCGCTTCATTATCGTTCTCGCTTTTTTTCTTCTGATATTCTTTTGATTCTTTATCCAGCTTTGTCAGCAACTCCACACGCTGCGCGGGGGTGACTTTGAGAAAAGAATCGCTGTAGGCTTTTTCACTTGCCTCATCCAGTTGCTGCATTCCTTCTCTGAAAATGTTCTGATCAGCTTCGGGATAACAGTCTTTGACCATGACGGTCATGAACTGGCCGACTTTTGCATCTTTCGCTCCTGGCGTAGAGGTACGTGGTAGAATGGTCTCCGCTACTTCGTCGAGCCATGTAATATCTTCTGCGGTAAAAACACCAGCGGCTACTTTGTCGGGAGTGTTTTTGCAACCCGATAAAAAGACTTCTCCGCCAATTACGGCACCGCCGGTAACCAGGGCAATCATTTTGAGGAGTTCTCTTCTGTCCATATGTTTGGTTTTTGTACTTCTTTTTTAAATATTACCTTTTTTCAATTCAGCTACAGCAAAACTTGCTGCTCTTGCTGTGAGAGCCATATAAGTAAGCGAAGGATTCTGGCAACCTGATGAAGTCATACATGCACCATCGGTTACAAAAACATTCTTTGCATCCCAGACCTGATTATGCGCATTGAGAACCGATGTTTTTCGATCTCTGCCCATTCTTGCCGTTCCCATTTCGTGAATGCCATGACCTATTGCGTGACCGCTGTCGTAGCTGTGCACATTTTTTGCTCCGCCTGATTCCAGCATTGCCACCAGTTCAGATACTATATCCTTGCGCATTTTATATTCATTCTCTTTCAGCTCTGCGTCCATAGATAGTACCGGCAGACCCCACTTGTCTTTTTTGTCTTTATCGAGCGAAATCATGTTTTCATGATAGGGGAGTATTTCTCCAAAACCTGTAGCGCCAATGGTCCATGGTCCCGGTTCGCAAAGGGAATCTTTCAGGCCTGCACCGATATTCATTTCTGCTACATCTCTGGCCCATCCCTGTCTGCTAGCTGAGCCCTGGTATCCAAACCCGCGGAGATAATCTCTTTTATCTCCATAAAGGTTTGCAAAGCGTGTGATATAAAAGCCGTTTGCCCTTCGTCCGTAATAATATTTGTCGTCGTACCCTTCAATATTGCCCGATGCGCCGATATTGTAGTGATGGTCCATTACATTATGACCCAGTTCATTGCTGCTGCTGCCAAGTCCGCCGGGCCAAATATCGGTGGCACTGTTAAAGAGTACCCAGGTTGAATTCAGGGCCGAGGCGCATACGAAAACTATTTTTGAAGAAAACTGATAAGTTTTGTTTGTTTCTGCATCGAGTACTTCAACACCGCTTGCTTTTTTGGTGTCCTTGTTATACAGGAGTTTAGTCACAATAGAATAGGGTCGTACTGTCAGATTACCGGTGGCAAGTGCCGCTGGCAGTGTTGATGATTGCGTGCTGAAGTATCCTCCGTAGGGACAGCCTTCCCAGCAGCGATTTCTGAACTCACATTTTGTTCTTCCGGGAATTGCTTCGGTGAGATTGGCAACCCGGCCGATGATTAGGTGGCGTTCGCCTTTATACTTTTCTTTTATTCTTGCGGCCACGTCTTTCTCAACACAGTTAAGAGCCATCGGTGGAAGAAAGTGCCCGTCTGGAAGGTGGGCAAGATTTTCTTTTGAACCACTGATGCCCGCGAACTTTTCTACATGATCATACCATGGCGCCAGATCTTTATATCTTATCGGCCAGTCGACGCCCACGGATTCTTTGAGATTTGCTTCGAAGTCAAAATCGCTTAGCCGGTAGCTCTGGCGACCCCAGAGTATTGAGCGCCCACCCATCTGGTAGCTTCTCCACCAGGTAAAGGGTTTCTTTTCAGTGTATGGGTTTTCGATTTCGTTTGCCCAGTAATCCATTACAGGTTCTGCTGCTGCCCATCCCCGATGTATTACGGGATAGTCCTTTCTCTGCTGGAGTGTTGTTGCACCGTGGTGTGGATTATCCCACGGATTATTGCCGGCAGTTTTATAATCTTTCACATGCTCAAAGTTGCGGCCGCGTTCGAGCATCAGAACCTTCAGGCCTTTTTCTGTAAGCTCTTTGGCCGCCCAGCCGCCGCTGATGCCCGATCCAATCACGATGGCATCGTAGTCGTTTTGCTTTTCAGCCTTGTTGTTTATATGAAGTGTATCCTGTGGCAATAGATTATGATATTACAGATTTCCTTTTTTCAATTCTTTTACTGCGAAGTCCGCGGCACGAGCGGTGAGTGCCATATAAGTCAGCGATGGATTTACGCATGACGCAGAAGTCATACAGGCTCCGTCGGTAACAAATACATTTTTTGCATCCCAGACCTGGTTGAATCCGTTGAGAACAGATGTTTTCGGATCTCTTCCCATGCGCGCGGTGCCCATTTCGTGAATACCACGGCCTGGTGTGCCATCACCGTCCCAGCTGCGAACATTTTTCGCTCCTGCTGCTTCCAGCATTTCCTTGGCATCGTTCTGCATATCCTTGCGCATCTTCAGTTCATTTTCTTTCAGTTCGCAATCAATGGCCAGCACTGGAAGACCCCATTTGTCTTTTTTTGTTTTGTCGAGTGTGACTTTGTTTTCTGCATATGGCAGTATTTCTCCAAATCCACCCATTCCCATGGTCCACTGACCCGGCTCTGTAAGTGCATCTTTGAAATCAGCACCGATGGTGAGTTCTGCGATGTCCCTGTTCCAGCCCTGGCGGCTTGCGCTTCCCTGGTAGCCGAAACCGCGGAGATAGTCGCGCTTGTCGTTATACAGATTGCGGTAGCGTGGAATATAAATACCATTGGCTCTTCTGCCATAATAATATTTGTCTTCGTATCCTTCCATGACACCTGATGCGCCAACGCCCAGGTGATGGTCCATCAGGTTTTGACCGAGCGAACCGCTGCTGCTGCCAAGACCACCTTCCCATACATCGGTGGCAGAATTCATCAGCACCCAGGCAGAATTGAGCGCAGAGGCGTTTACAAATACAATTTTTGCAAAGTATTCGTATGTTTTATTTGTTTCGGCATCGAGGATTTCAACACCCTTCGCCTTTTTCGTGTCTTTGTCGTAGATGATCTTTGTAACAATTGAGAAAGGCCTGAGTGTAAGATTTCCAGTTGCTCTTGCAGCAGGAAGTGTAGAGGATTGCGTGCTGAAATATGCGCCAAACGGGCATCCCAGCCAGCACTTGTTTCTAAACTGGCATTTTGTACGGCCGTTGTGCTCTTGTGTGAGGTTTGCCGTGCGGCCAATAAACATATGTCTTGTGCCTTTGAAATGGTCCTTGATTCTGGCTGCTACATCTTTTTCAACGCAGTTCATATCCATCGGAGGAAGGAACTGTCCATCGGGCAGATGTTCCAGGCCTTCTTTTGAGCCGCTGATGCCTGCAAATTTTTCTGCATAATCATACCAGGGCGACAGTTCATTGTAGCGTATGGGCCAGTCAACACCAACACCTTCTTTTGCATTTGCATTCATGTCAAAGTCGCTCATGCGGTAGCTCTGACGGCCCCACATAAGTGAGCGCCCGCCTACATGATATCCGCGAAACCAGTCGAAACGTTTTACCTCTGTATAAGGACATTCGCTGTCCTTTACCCAATAGTCAAGGTTGGTTTCGTTTAAGGGATAGTCTCTTTTTAAAACGGGATAATCGTTGATCATTTGTTGCGTACGTCCACCACGATGCGGGAAATCCCATGGATCTTTGTTGGCGTTGACATATCCCTTTACGTGTTCGATATCTCTACCTCTTTCAAGCATGATGACTTTCAATCCTTTTTCTGTCAGCTCTTTTGCAGCCCATCCTCCGCTTATTCCAGAGCCGATCACAATTGCGTCATAAGTGTTGTTTGCCATGAATGATTATTTAAATAAAATTGATTTTCCTGGTTTTTAGACGTCGCAAAGTGCTACGGCTTTTTTGAGAGCAGCGAGTTTGTCTGCAGTTTCTTTTCCTGTTGGTATGAATTCCTGTGCAACGTAGTTTTTGAATCCTGTCTGCAGGATTGCATTCATGATTGCAGGATAGTATAGTTCCTGGTTTTCATCGAGCTCATGTCTGCCCGGTACGCCGGCGGTATGGTAGTGACCGAAGTATTGGTGATTGTTTTTGATGGTTCTGATTACATCGCCTTCGTCGATCTGCATATGATAGATATCATACAGCAGTTTAAAATTTTCCGATCCCACCCGCTTGCAGAGTTCTACTCCCCATGCGCTCTTATCGCACATATAGTCTTTGTGATCGATTTTGCTGTTCAGGAGTTCCATGTGCAGGACAACGCCTTGTTTTTCGGCGAGGCCGGTGATTTTCTTCAGGCCTTCTGTGCAATTTTTCAGGCCGGTTTCATCGTCCATGCCGCGTCTGTTGCCGCTGAAGCAGATGAGGTTTTTGTAACCTGCCTGTGCCACCAGCGGGATCATTTCGGTATAGTTTTTTATCAGTGTAGGATGAAATTTCGGGTCGTTGAATCCATCGACAAGGTTTATTTCGGCGCCATTGCACATGGAGGAGAAGACACCATGTTTTTTTAGAGTGGGCCAGCCTTTCGGACCAACAAGATCGATTGCCGAAAATCCGATTTCTTTTACTGCGATGCAGAGATCCTCCAGCGGCATCGACCCGAAGGTCCAGGCACATACGGAGTGATTGATATTTCCCTTCAAAGTGGAATTTTTTTCAGATTCTTCTTTTCCGTCGAATCCAAATGAACAGGAAGCGGCGCCGATTGCGGCAGTTCCTGCGATCATTTGTTTTATGGCGACTCTTCTGTTTTTCTGGTTCGGCATAGTAGAGAGTAATTTATGAAAAGCAAGGCATATTATGCAACTGTCTGCATATTTGTCCCTTTTCTTGAGCGCATATAAAAATACAAACCGATAAAGGCAACTGTAAGAATAATGGGAATGGTCATTGTTACATTGATTACTTCCGGACCGGCCTGTCTGTTGGCCTCATCGAGGGCCACTCTCATTTCTGAGCCGGCAGGGGATGAGTTATACTGATTGAAATCTGCACCTGCAGGGAGTTTGCCGGCTATCAGACGGTTGTAGTATCCACCCATGAACATAGTGTACAGTGAAACGGCAAGCATGCCCACACCGCCCATCAGGTTTAATCCTACTGCACCCGTTTTCGGGAGATTTTCTGCAACAAATCCCAGCATGGTCGGCCAGAAAAAACAGACCCCGATTCCAAAGACGAGGGCGCCTACAAACACCATATTGCCACTGGTATGACCCAGCAGGTATAGGCCGAGGGTAGCCAGAATGGCCGACATGACCAATACACCTACTGGTGAAAGCCTGTGTACAATCGGCTCGGCGAAAGCCCGGCCCACTACCATTACACCCGTGGTGACAGTGAGGATCAATAGCGACTGGTCGGTTACGTTTCTAAGCAGTACGCCAATCCACTGGCCGGTATAAAGCTCGGTGATGGCGGTACCAAACATGCAGATGAGCATGAATATAAAAAGCGGGTTTGCCAGTGACCGGTACATTTCTCCCGTAGAGATACCTTTTGAAACCCTTTCCGTTGGCGGAAATGAAAGTCGGGAGAAAAGATATCCATAAATTAGAGTAGGTATGATCATCAGTGCAACCTCAATTTTCCAGGCATCAATGCCGCCGAAATTAACCTGGTCGAGCATATATACGATCAGGGTTCCAAGCACAATACCTCCCGGAAACCATAGATGAAAATGGTTCAGCTTGGTCGTTTTGTTGTCAGGATATAGTGCGGTAACAAGGGGATTACAGGCTGCCTCCACCGTTCCGTTGGCCATGCCGATGGAAAGTGTGGAGAGAAACAGCGCCCAGAAAGGATTGGAAAAACTTCCCGCAAAAATGGTAAGTATGATTCCCACAAGGTGAAGGATGAATGCAAAAACCAGCAATCTCTTCATACCAATCACATCAACAACGAATCCCCCAATGATCACAGCAAGAGGGAATCCCCAGAATGCAGTTGCCGCAATTGTTGCCAGCTCAGCTTTATCGAGACCAAACTGAACGCCGAGTTTATCAAGAATGCCCGCACGAATACCGAATGAAAGAGAAGTCACTAAAAGGGCAAGGCAACTGGCTACGAACAGTTGGTTGCGACGAATGTTGGAAGGCATGGCAGTTTATTGGTTTGTCGTTAGTAAATTTTTCATCTTCTGGTTAGCCTTAACCTCTTAACTTTATTTCTATATATCAGAGGAGAAAAAATAGAATGTAAGAGTAAATGTAATTTTTTTATTTTTAAAATGTAATTTTTACGTAATCCTTTCACAATTAAAATTTCATGAACAGAAAACTTAAAATGGGGATGGTTGGTGGAGGCAAAGATGCCTTTATCGGAGCCATTCACAGGATTGCCGCCAACATGGATGGACTGATAGAGCTAGCATGCGGAGCGCTGAGCATAAACCCTGAAATTGCGGTGGACTCTGCCAAATCGCTGTTCCTTCCCGAAGAAAGGACATACCTCAATTATGAGGAGATGATAAAAAAAGAAAGTCAGTTGCCCGATGGTGTGCGAATGGATTTCGTCACCATTGTGACACCAAACTTTGCGCATTTTGCACCGGCGATGATGGCTCTTGACAATGGATTTCATGTTGTGATTGAAAAACCAATCACATTTACGATTGACGAAGCAAAGCAGTTGAAAGAAAAAGTGGACAAGACCGGCCTGATACTGTGTTTAACGCATACCTATTCTGGCTATCCGATGGTAAAACAGGCCAGGCATATGGTGCAGGCTGGTGAACTTGGCAAAGTAAGAAAAGTGCTTGTAGAATATCCGCAGGGATGGCTGAGCAAACTGAGCGAACGTGAAGGCAATGCCCAGGCTGCCTGGCGTACTGATCCAAAGAAAAGCGGAAAAAGCGGTTGTATGGGTGATATAGGAACGCATGCCGCGCATCTGGCAGAATATATCACAGGGTCTAAGATTACTAAACTTTGTGCCGACCTTAATATAATGGTAGACGGTCGCGCGCTGGATGATGATGGAAGTGTGCTTCTCAAATTTGACAATGGTTCAGCTGGTGTTCTGATGGCTTCCCAGGTTGCGGCCGGTGAAGAGAATGCCCTGAAGATTCGGGTCTATGGAGAAAAAGGCGGGATAGAATGGCAGCAGCAGGAACCAAACACTTTATTGGTGAAATGGCTCGACCAGCCTATGCAAACACTGAGAGCCGGCGCAAATTATACCGATCGGCTATCTTCTTTCGCCACCCAAAACTGCCGCACACCGGGCGGTCATCCGGAAGGCTATCTCGAAGCCTTTGGAAATATCTACAGAAACTTTGCGCTTACCCTTTCTGCAAAAATCGATGGCAAAGAGCCTACAAAGGAAATGCTCGACTTCCCAAGAGTGGAGGAAGGCATCCGCGGTATGGCATTTATTGATAGTGTGGTGGCCAGCGGACAGAGCACAGAAAAATGGACGGATTACAAAAGCTAAAAATCAATCATGACGACTATAAAAGGACCGGGAATTTTCCTGGCACAGTTCCTCGGCGACAAACCGCCCTTTAACGACCTGGAATCCATTTGCAAATGGGCGGCATCTTTGGGATATAAAGGTGTACAGATTCCTACCTGGGATCCGAGATGCATTGATTTGCAAAAAGCGGCTGAAAGCAAAACCTATGCTGATGAGCTGAAAGGCAAGGTAGAAGCATGCGGGCTGACCATTACTGAACTCTCGACGCATCTGCAGGGGCAACTGGTGGCAACACATCCTGCGTATGATAATATTTTTGATGGCTTTGCGCCGGAATCCGTCAGGAATAATCCGGCAGCAAGACAAGAGTGGGCGGTGCAGCAACTGAAATATGCCGCGAAGGCGTCCGCGAACCTTGGACTAAACGCACATGCCACATTCAGCGGCGCACTGCTATGGCAGATGGTTTATCCATGGCCACAGCGCCCGGCCGGCTTGGTAGAAACGGGTTTTAAAGAGCTTGCAAAAAGATGGCTGCCAATCTTGAACGAGTTCGATGCAAACGGAGTAGACCTTTGCTATGAAATTCATCCCGGTGAAGATCTTCACGATGGTGTGAGCTATGAAATGTTTCTCGAGAAGGTCGACAATCATCCCCGCGCCTGTCTTCTGTATGATCCATCACATTTTGTATTGCAATGCCTCGACTACCTTCAGTATATCGATCATTACCACGAAAGGATACGGATGTTTCATGTAAAGGATGCTGAATTCAATCCAACAGGAAAGCAAGGTGTTTACGGCGGTTACCAGAGCTGGATTGACCGTGCGGGCAGATTCAGATCACTGGGTGATGGCCAGGTTGATTTCAGTTCAATTTTTTCAAAACTTTCAGCCTACGACTTCAAAGGTTGGGCAGTGCTGGAGTGGGAGTGTTGCATCAAACATCCGGAAGATGGAGCAAAAGAAGGAGCAGGATTTATAAAAGATCATATAATAAGGGTAACAGAAAAAGCCTTCGATGATTTTGCAGGGACCGGCAGTGATGAAAATTTTAATCGCCGCATTTTAGGATTGACATAAATTTGTTATTCAGAATCTCAAAAGCCATTAATAAAATAATATGAAAAAGTTTTTTGTTATTACGATGATTGCCGCAGCTTGTTATGCCTGTGGCAACAATGCTGAAAAAGCGGGCGCTGAAAAAGAGCCGGAAAAGAAAGATGCTGCAGCCGCAGCTGATCCATCAAAAAATCCCGATTACGAAAAAGGACTCACCCTGATTGGCGAATCTGATTGCCTTACCTGTCATAAAATTGACGAAGCAGCAACCGGGCCAGCATACCGCGATGTTGCAAACAAGTATCCAAATACGGAAGCAACACTGGATACACTCGCTAAAAAAATAATTGTAGGTGGTAAAGGCAATTGGGGTCCGGTTCCAATGACTCCACATCCAACCATGTCAGTGGAAGACGCTAAACAGATTGTGAAGTACATAATGCTCCTCAAAACAAATTAATAGAATGAAATTTACCTTGCTTACCGCCGCAGTATTTACAATGCTTGCCTGCAATACACCAAAATCATCGTCACAGTCAGAAAGCGCGGCGCCGAATACGCTCACTGCAGCAGAACAAAAAGACGGCTGGAAATTATTATTTGATGGCAAAACCACCGCAGGTTGGCACAGTTTCAACAAACCGGCAGTTGGGGAAGCATGGAAAGTGGTCGATGGCACGCTGTATCTTGACACCGCAAAGAAAGAAGGGTTTCAGATAAGATCGGGTGGCGACATAGTAACAGAGGAAGAATTTGAAAATTTTGATCTGCGCCTGGAATGGAAGATTTCCAAAAACGGAAATAGCGGAGCAATGTTTTTTATCAAAGAAGATCCCAAATACAAATACGCCTGGTACACCGGTCCTGAGATGCAAATCCTTGACAATGACGGTCATGCTGATGGCAAGATCACAAAACACAGAAGTGGTGATTTGTATGATCTGATCAAAAGTTCAAAAGAAACGGTTAAGCCGGTTGGGGAATGGAACCAGGTTCAGATTGTATCTAACCAGGGTAAGCTTAATCTCTATTTAAATGGAGAAAATGTGGTGTCTGCAGATCTCCGTACAGAAGAGTGGAAGCAATTGGTTGCCGGCAGTAAATTCAAAACTCAACCGGATTTCACCGCGTTCAAATCTGGAAAGATTGGCCTGCAGGATCATGGAAATGCAGTGTGGTTCAGAAACGTAAAAATCAGAAGACTTTAACTCATTATGAAAAATAACCTTGCCTTTGTGAAAACTTCACTTTTTGTTGTGTTCTGCTTTGCAGTTCTGTTTGCCGGCACTGAGCCAAAACCTTTACCAAAAGCCAGTGTTCTTGTCTTTTCAAAAACAAATGGCTATCGTCATAAGAGTATCGAGCCGGGCATCGAAGCAATAAAAAAACTGGGGGCTGAAAATGGTTTTGCTGTAGAGGCTACGGAAGATTCGCTGGCATTCAACAGCAAAAATCTAAAGAAATTCCGGGCAGTTATTTTTCTCAACCCTACACTGGATGTACTTGGTGAGGAGCAGCAGAGAGCATTTGAAAAATATATACAGGCGGGTGGTGGATTCGTTGGCATTCATGCTGCGGCAGATTGCGAGTACAAATGGCCGTGGTATGTGAAGCTGGTAGGAGCGAGTTTTGAATCTCACCCCAATCAACAGGATGCGAAACTGACGGTGCTTGACCACAAGCATCCATCCACCAAACATCTACCCGCGGTCTGGGAGCGCTTTGACGAATGGTATAATTTTAAAGACATGAATCCTGATGTAAAAGTGCTCATCAGCATTGATGAGTCTTCTTATAAAGGAGGAAAGAATGGCACCAATCACCCCATGTCCTGGTACCATTCTTATGATGGTGGCCGTGCATTCTATACTGAGTTTGGCCACACTGATAAATCATTTTCCGAACCGGCATTTTTGCAACACCTGCTGGGCGGTATCAACTATGCTATGGGAAAGAAGTAGTTTATAATTCTCTTACCCAGATATTTCTAAAGCTTACGGGATTGCCATGGTCCTGCAATACGAAAGGACCTTTCGCATCATGCGCAGTGTATTTTGGCTGGCCGATATAGACTGTGCCTCCTTTTGCTTCTGTGCCATTCTGAATGAGTACACCATTGTGCAGTACTGTAAATTTCGCCGGTGATTCCAGGCTGCCGTCAGCTTTAAACTTCGGTGCAGTAAAAATCACATCATAGGTCTGCCACTCTCCCGGTTTTTTGCTGGCGTTTACAAGCGGCATGAATTGTTTGTAAATACTTCCTGCCTGACCGTTTGAATATGTCTTGTTGTCGTAAGAGTCAAGTACCTGCAATTCGTACTGTCCCATAAAAAAAATACCGCTGTTGCCACGTCCCTGGCTCTCGCCCACAACTACGGAAGGAGTACGCCACTCGATGTGCAGCTGACAGCTTCCAAATGACTTCTTGCTTTGGATATCTCCGGTTCCTTTTTCAACGGTCAGTGCATCGCCTTCAATTTTCCATTTGATCGGACTTGCGTCTTTTTTATTCTGCCATTGTGAGCCGTCTTTTCCATTGAAAAGAACGATTGCATCTGATGGTGCAGTGTTTGCCGAACCCGGGGTAACGATTGCTGGTACGGGGGTCCATACTTCTGTTAATTTGGGATCTCCCTCTGTGGTCTGTGCCATTGATGATGCTGCCATTGTGATACCGCTTAAAAGGATTAGAACTGATTTTCGCATATGCGTGATTGTTAGATAAATGTTTTTGTGGATTAAATCAGGTTGCTTTTCATGTAGTCTGCACTCATACGGATACATTCGAAAACCGGACGGGTGTACTGTTCCTG
>JACMLD010000149.1 GCA_014379785.1 Chitinophagaceae bacterium | reverse complement strand
GGAATAGCCGGCGCGCAGGTTTTTTATGGTTGACTCCAGATTGCTCAGCAACTGCAGCATCTTGTTTTGATTGAACGAGATCTTTCTACCCGTATCCGTTTTTCTTTCAGAAATATTTTTTTGAAGCAAAACGTGCAACCATACTCCCAGTGAAAACCTGCTGCGGGCGGGCAACATAGACGCAATATAGGTGACAGGAATACCTTCTGGATAAACCGTCATCAGCTGCTGTGCGGGAAACCGATTATAGTGGGCAAGTAAAAGAGGAAAAAGAAAACTCTGGCAAAACTGGCGATAGGCTACCCAGGGTTTGGCAGCATCGTATTTCTTAAACGACAGAGTATCAATAAAAACAGGTTTGCCGCAGACAAACTGAATATTAAACGGACTTGCATCTTTGAGAATCATGCCATGGTCCAGCGCCTGCTTCGCCACGGTGATGGTCAGCAAAGCAGCATCCCTCAGCTGGGCAAAACACCATTCGTATGGATAACTGATAAATGGAACCGGACTGATGCGGAGGTTGACATAACAGTCCGCGTCGTTGCGAATGTTCTGCTCTATGGTTTCATGTTGCACCAGTTGCCCGTTTCTCACAAGCACTTCGTACAAACCCGAAGAATTCAATAAATCAAAGTCGGCCCGGCCGGACTGATTGACCTGCCTGTACAGCGTATCATTGACCTGGTACACAAATCCCGCAGGATCCCGGTATGATGCAGGATGAATCTGTAAGTCAGACATCAAGCTTGTCATTCTTTATTTGATCCTTCCCTTTATTCCTGAAAAGATTGGAGAAAAAAAGTTTTATATGTAACCACAGATTCTTAAAATAAAACAGTGCGCCCAGAATCGCCGCAATCAGCATCTGCACCAGGTAACTCCCGCTTCCAGGGTCTACATACAAAAGCATTACAAATAGTTTAGATTGGTGCGGGGAGACAAAGCCAGCAATGTTTCATACATCAGCAGAACTGTATTCTCTATGTCTGATTTGTGTATCATTTCAACGGTTGTATGCATATACCTGAGTGGAATGGATATCAGCACAGACGGGCATCCGTCATTTGCGTATGCAAAAGAATCGGTGTCTGTTCCGGTACTTCTGCTCAACGCGCGGAGCTGAACCGGTATCTGGGCCTTGGCCGCAACATCCTGTACAATGCCCAGCAACTTGTTGTGTACTGCCGGGGCATATGCCAGTGAAGGTCCTCTTCCGCAGGCAATATCTCCTTCTACAATTTTGTTGATCATTGGCGTGGTGGTATCATGCGTCACATCGGTGATGATCGCGATATCGGGTTTTATACGACGGGCAATCATTTCCGCTCCGCGGAGTCCGATTTCCTCCTGCACCGCATTTACAATATGCAGAGAATAGGGTAGTTTCTTTTTATTCTCTTTCAGCAATCTTGCTACCTCTGCAATCATAAACCCACCCACACGGTTGTCAAATGCCCGTCCCACCAGGTAATCAAATCCTATTTCTTCGTAGCCGTCGCGATAAGTGACCACTGAACCAATATGTATACCAAGCTGTTCAATTTCTTTTTTGTTTCTCGCACCGCAATCGAGAAAAAGGTTGTCGACTTTTGGCTGTGGTTCTTTGGCATCCGGATTCCCATGCCTGGTATGAATCGCCGGCCAGCCGAAAACTGCCGGAACCAATCCTTTTTTTCCATGAATATATACTCTCTGAGCAGGTGCTACCTGGTGATCCACACCACCATTGCGTTTCAGATATATCAGCCCTTCAGCATTGATATAATTTACAAACCAGCTGATTTCATCCGCGTGGCCTTCTATGACTACCTTGAATTTTTCATTGGGATTGATGACAGCAACTGCAGTACCGTAAGGGTCCACATAACTGGTATCTGTATACGGTTTTATATAATCCAGCCACAATCTCTGCCCTGCACTTTCAAAACCGACGGGTGAGGGATTGTTGATATATGTTTTGAGAAATTCGTATGACTTATCAGTGATGACCGTTTTCCTTTTTTTTACTGCCTTTGCCATTTTTTGATTTTGGACAAAATTAATCAAATCCAGAGGACGAGCATCAACAAAGAAGATAACATCATCAGGCCATCCAGGACGAAATAATAGAGGTAATCGGAGAAATGCCTTTTGGAATAATGATAAAGCGCGACGACAATCATGCCCGGCACGAGCAATAAGAGGAGTTGAATCGGGGTGATTGCCCACCATAAAAGCAATACTGTACTGACAAGAAATAGAATCATCGAGAGCGCGAAAAGGTTGTCGATGCCCCGGTCATTGAAATACGTGATCATACTTCTTATGCCATCGGCCCTGTCGTCTTCGCGGTCGCGATAGTCAAAGATGATGCAGATGGCATAGATGAGCATGAAACGGCTGATGCAGAAAAGCAGCATTCCTCCTGTCCAGCTCTGTCCCGAAACCAGAAGCGGAAGCACTGTTGTGACATAGGTCCACACCATTGCAAGAAAAATCGTTTTGCCAACGGCTATCTTTCTTAAAAAAAGAAATGGTTTGTATGGCAATTTGGGTGCGGAATACAAGAATGTAAGAAACACGGAAAATGCTATCGGAAGCCAGTACCGGGCAATGTCGACAAAGACAATTCCTGCACCAACAGCACCCGCGATGAAAAGAAAAAACTGCAGGTTGCGGTGGCGTTTTGACCAATCCACCCTGTCTGATTTTGCGACAGAATTTGTGCTGAGCCACCAATGGAAATTATAGCTGCAAATGGTAGAGAAGAATACAAAAAGATACAACGAAAGCGGCACATCTGTGGTCATTATCAGCCTGCATGTCTGATAGATCATCAGCAAGGCACACAATGCGATATAAAGGCTGCTGAAAAGAAAAAAATCAAATGCTTTCTTCAATGGAAGCTTTCGAAAACGTTATTGCAGGATGATGATC
>JACMLD010000148.1 GCA_014379785.1 Chitinophagaceae bacterium | reverse complement strand
TGTTTATTATCCTACCAAATTAGTAGACAAATAATTTGTAATGTGCGGAATGAGGGAGAATGGGAGAGAATGAGGGAGAATGGGAGGGAATGAGGGAGAATGGGAGAGAATGAGGGAGAATGGGAGAGAATGGGAGAGAATGGGAGAGAATGAGAGGGAATGAGGGAGAATGAGAGAGAATGAGGGAGAATGAGAGAGAATGTGGGAGAATGTGGGCGCTTCGCGCCTGATGTGGAGAATGTGATGAATGTGCTCGGCATGCCGTCATTTCGACTCCCATCGCGAAGCGATGAGGGCGGAGAAATCCCCAGCCGACCGAAGTTGAGACACCTTGATAACAGATCGGGATTCCTCCCTAAGGTCGGAATGATTGACGATGACGGTCCCGGTCAAATCCAAAACTTTTTCTATATTCAAATCCAGGAATCTTTCACTGATTAAATATAAAAGACCATGGCTTTCGCTCTGTCGGAAAAAACGATAGCGGAAATTGCGGATGTACTTGACTCGGGCATGAAGTGTTATTATCATCTCTCCACGGGTGAAATTGAAAGTTTCCCTGATGAGTCAAGAGGGTATGAAGAATTCGAGGAAGAACCTTGGATGGACGCGATGGAAAAGATTGACAATAACATTACTGAATACTTGTACTTCGAACCTCTGGATAGTGGCACATCGTTTTCGATCATGGAAACTTTTGTCGAAACAATCCCTGCAACCCGGGTCAGGCAGCGCTTTATAGATGCCATTTCTTACAAGAAACCCTTTCAGAATTTCAAGCAATTGCTATTGGACTATCCAGACCTGCGGGAAAGCTGGTTCGCGTTTAAGAAAAACGAGTATATGAATTGGGTGCGGGGGCAGGTTGATGACTTTGATAAGCTATCCGGCGATGCCGAATAACCCACCGCTATCAGAGTGCCTGTAATGCACCGATGGTTACTTGCCCGTAGCGGCCTTGGCTCCTGCGGTTAACTGCAGAGTGATTCACCTACAAAAATGACAGCAGGAACACAGCCGTGGGGCAATAACCTCGGGGCAGTTGCGATCCAAAAAATCGGACAAAGTTGTACACCAGCGGCTGGGGATTCCTCCACCCTCATCGCTACGCGATGGGAGTCGGAATGACAGTCATCGCTGACATGCTTATGCCCACTAAAACCCTCTCTTCTCGGTCTTGGGAGGCTCTGGCCTTTTAAACTCCTTTGTTTTCAATAATGTCTTGATTTCTTCTATTGCTTTCTGCAGCTGCGGGTCTACTCCGCGGGCCATTGAACCCAGATTTTCGTCCACAGCAATATCCGGATCCACACCATGACCTTCCTTGAACCAGGTGCCATCAGGATTATACATACGGAAGCTCGGAGCCGTCACGTTGCCGCCATCTATCAATGGAGGCGTGCCGGAGATACCGATCAGGCCGCCCCAGGTGCGGGTTCCAATCAATGGGCCAAGCTTCTTTCTGCGGAAATAATCAGGAAAGGCATCACCGCCGGAACCGCTCCATCCATTCATCAACATCACCTTTGGACCAAAATGCGCAAAAGGCGGCCATGGCCACGGACTTCCATCGCGGATTCCCCAGAATGCAAGCGGGTCGCGGTTCAATATTTCAATAAAACGATCAGGTATTTGTCCACCATCATTGAAACGCTCGTCAATGATCAATGCTTTTTTCTGCCATTGGGCGTTGAACTGACGAATCAATTCGTTTTGTCCCTCTACGCCTGTACTTGGCACATAGATATAACCCACTTCTCCGTTTGACGCTTCCGATACTTTGGTCGCCATATCATTGATCCAGGCAAGGTGACGCAGGCGATATTCATCACCCATGGTTTGTACAATTACTGTCTTCGCACCAATGAATGAAGCCCTGTTGTTGTACGTGATTTCAACTGCTTTATTGGCAAGACCTTCAAATGGCGCATAAGGATCCTGGGAGGTGGTCAGGGGTATTCCGTTTACAGCCAGAATATACATTCCTTCCTTCGCGTCAATGCCGGAGATATCAAGTGGCGAACGGGCTTCGGCGTCATAAGAAGCACCTCGAATGATTTTTTTGATCTTGTAATATTCTCCATCGGCTTCATAGTCTAAGCCAAGGTATCCGGTGTTTTGTGTTTTTGAAAGTTCCACATCACCTCCACTCAGGTAGGTATGCGAGGCGTTCAGTTCGCCGATCATTTCAGCAATCACGAAATTGGCTTCTTCACGCGTAGTCGCCCCTTCGAGCATTTTTCCATAGCGGGTTTTCTGCGCGGCCCAGTTTACACCGTGCATGTTTTCATCATAGAAATAATCTCTTTCAATGCGCCATGCATCCATAAAAATCTGCTTCCATTCTGCCGCGGGGTCCACCATCGTTTGCATTTCATTCAAACGCAGCGTCTTTTCAAATTTTTGATTTTCGGCCGGCATGATAACAGAAAATGAATTCTGTCTTCCGGCCAGAATCTTCCCTTTGTTGTCAGAAAGTAAGTATCCGTTTGCATTTTCCAGGATCGTCTTTTCTTCCCTCTTATCGATGTCGAAATATTTGATAGCACCCGGACCAGTAGCGCCGGTGTTGGAAAACTTCATATAAATGATCTTGCCTTTTGCAGCAGTCAGGCTTCCATAGTTGCCGGCAGGCAAGGGCAGAATGACCATTCTTTGCTCAATGTCATCAAAATCGATCATCACGTTGTTTGCAGATGGCAATGGTTTTACTTTCAGTGAAGTATCCTTTCTCTCTTTTTCAGCTTTGGCGACCAACTCGTCTTTTTTAGCCGGTGCATCCAGCTTGAGGGCAACCGTATCATTTTTTGCAGAAAGCAGAGAGGGCGTGGTTTTTAGCAAAGCAATCGCAGCGACCTGACCCGAGTTTGCATAGATGAATGAGTTGTCGATGCTGCTGTATATCGGTTGAAAAGTTTGAGAAGTGAACAGGTAAAGATATTTTCCTTCAGGATCGAAGACCGGATTGAAACCGCTGTAGAAACCAGTAGTAACCTGGTGAAGTTTTTTGTTGTTGTAATCATAGATGAATACAGCCTGCTGATAATTATCCAGATCCCTGCTATAAGTGAGAAAGCGGCTATCAGGCGACCATTTGACCATGAAGTTGTTCAGCGCACCATGCATCATCCTGAGACCTTTGTCAATATTAATTGTTTGTCCACTCGCCACATCTACCACCTGTATCTTCATTGCCTTGTCAATGAAGGCAATTTTTTTGCTGTCGGGTGACCAGTATGGACTGTATCTGAAACCAGCGCCATAGCTGGTGATTTTCTTTTCCGAACCTTCCACATCCGGTTGCAAAGTGTACAATTCGTATTCTCCGGATTTATCGCTCCAGTAAGCAATGGATCTGCCATCGGGTGACCAGGCCGGGAATCGCTCGGCTGATCCTGATGTATGGGTGAGGTCTTTTACAAAACCATTTTCTGCCGGCACCGAAAAAATATTGCCACGCGCCTGTATCAGGGCCCTGTTTCCGTCGGGACTCAACGCAACAGATTGAATGTTTTTTTCTGCAGATTCGCGGCGCGGTTTGAGCAATGCATTGTCGGTCACGAGACTTACAGAAACAGCCTTTGGCTGCAATGTGGCAAATGGCAGCAGGTAGAGTTTGCCACCCGCTTCGTAGACAATGTCTTCCGGTCCCTGCGAAGGGAAGTGCACATCCACATCGGTATATTTTGTTACCTGGGTCAATGCTTTGCTGGCTACATCATACTTCCAGATATTGGTATGTTGCTCAGGTCCTCTGTCAGACAGAAAAAATATGCTGTTACCATGCCACATCGGGAAATCATAGGGGGCCTCATCAGCGGCAGAAATATTTTCGGATGTCTTTGCGGCGATATTGTAGATATGGATGTCTGCCACGTTTCCGCCGCGATAGCGTTTCCAGTTGCGGAGTCGTTCGGTGCGGATGACTACTGCGATTTGTTTTCCATCAGGAGAAAACGAACCATATTCGGCATAAGCCAGCGGCATTTTTTCGGAAGGTCCGCCAGCAGCAGCTACCGTATAAAATTGATTGAATCTTGCTTTTCCGCTTTCGCGGTTCGATGCGAACAATACCTTGCCGCCGTCTGGTGTCCAGCCAACCACACGATCAGGATAACCATGACTGGTTAGGCGAACCGGTACACCACCGGTTGTCGGAATCACATATGCATCCGCATTGCCATCATAGTTACCTGTAAACGCAACCTTTTTTCCATCGTTGGAGAATTTGGGAAAGGTTTCCACGCCTGCAGGTGAACTGAGTTTAACGGCAGCGCCACCGGTCTTTGGTATCATCCAAAGGTCATTGGCATAGGTAAAAACGATGTCTGTGGCAGATACATCGGGGTATCTGAACAGGCCCGCGTCTATCTGCGCAAAAGAAGTAATGGATGCAATGGCCAAAACCAGCAAAGCAATTGACTTTTTCATATTTTATAAATTGGTCAATGAATATAAGAAACCTGCCGCAGAGTTCGACTACCGTTGATCGATTTGGCCGGAGGGTATCTCCTTTTGTTTGTACACCAGCAGCCTCAATGCATTAAAAACAACCACGAGCGTAGAACCTTCGTGGCCAATGACGGCAGGACCCATTTTTGCCAGTCCCAGGATGGTCAGCGGTATCAGTATCGCCACCATGCCAAGACTTATCAAAACATTTTCTTTGATGATCTGGCGGGCCTTGCGGCTGAGTCCAATCGCAAAGGGAAGGTTGCTGAGTTTGTCTGCCATCAGTGCGATGTCTGCCGTTTCAAGCGCCACATCGCTTCCTGCCGCACCCATGGCTATACCAACAGTACTTTTCGCCATAGCGGGGGCGTCGTTGACCCCATCGCCCACCATGGCGATCTTTTTTTCGGTGGATTTTAATTTTTCAATGGCAGCTACCTTTTGTTCGGGTAAAAGATTGCCGAGTGCGTCTGTAATGCCGATCTCGGCAGCAATGGCTTCGGCAACTTTCTGGTTGTCGCCGGTCAGCATGATCATTTTTCGGATGCCGCTTTCTCTCAGGGCCGTGAGCGTTGCCTTTGCATCTTTCCGGGCGATATCCATCAGAGTAATGATGCCGATGAATGCATCATTTTGCTGAACCAGCATCGTGGTATTTCCCTGGCCTTCCAGTTCGCCGATCTTTTTCATCAGGTCGGCGGGTATGCTGCTGTTTTTTTCTGTAAACAATTCCTTATTCCCGATGTGGATTGTGTGTCCGTTCAATGTTGCCTTTACACCGCGGCCCTGTATTGCTTCTACATGCGAAGCAGGAGCAATGTCTTTTTGTAGTTTCTCTCTGGCTCCTTTTACGATGGCTGCTGCGAGTGGATGATCACTGAGTTGTTCAACCGCGACTACCATTTCCAAAAGCTGTTCTTCAGAAATATTGTTTAGGGGGATAGCGCCCGTGAGTTTCGGTTTTCCTTCG
>JACMLD010000147.1 GCA_014379785.1 Chitinophagaceae bacterium | reverse complement strand
GCGGCCACTTCCCCAGGCTCGAGCACATTTAGGGAAAGCGCATTATTTGGTTGGTCGCCGGCCTTGTAAGTAACGGGAATGCCTGACCGAAGACTAAGAGAAGCCGCGACATTGCTTTTCAATGTGCCGTGATTTGAAAAAACCGGATTGATCCGCGGGATCAGATCTTTGCTGAATCCAAAAAATCCAAACACATCTTCGCTGAGTTCCTGGTTTTTAAAATCCCAGAAAATACCTTCCGAAAGTGAAGAAATGCTGGTTGTTATTTCACCGGTCAGTTTCATGGCGATAAAATCGCCCGGAAGCATGATGGTTTTTATCCGCTCGTATATGTCGGGTTCATTTTCTTTTACCCAGGCAAGTTTTGCTGCGGTGAAATTACCCGGACTATTGAGAAGATGCTCCAGGCTTTTTTCTTCACCAATTTTATGAAAAGCTTTTTCACCCAGTTCAACAGCGCGGCTGTCACACCAGATAATCGAATGCCTGAGTACCTGTTGATTTTCGTCAACCGCCACCAGTCCATGCATCTGGTAAGCAATTCCAACAGCGCCGATTTCGGAAGGGTCGTATTGCCGGGAAGAATTTGCTTTTAAAATCGCATGCTGTACATGTTCCCACCACATTTCGGGGGACTGCTCAGCCCAACCGGGCTGACTGGCAATAATGGGAGACTCCGATTCAGGATATTGAGCCGACGAAAGACAAAGACGGGTGGCGGCGTCTATGACAGAAACTTTTATAGAGGACGTGCCAAGATCTATTCCTAAAAGGAGCATAATGGAGCATCGTTGATGTGAAAGCCGAAATTACCTGATCGACAATAAAGGAAGTTCCACTTTTTTGTCGAATACTGAAACTATTTTAATATAATTTCTATATTTGAATGTAATTATAGATTAAGATAGTTCCTGTATGAAACCAATCATTGAGAAACTCCCGGTTTCGGGAAATCATTCATTTCTCGCATGTACCTACCGGACACCAAATTTTGAAGTACCCTGGCACCAGCATATTGAGTATGAGCTCATTCTTTTTACGGAGGGAGAGGGCGTTGCTTTTGTGGGCAACTATGTAGGAGAATTTACGACCGGCGACATTTTTTTTCTGGGGAGCAACTTGCCGCATACATTTCAGAAAGACAACAAGGAGATGATGACCAGCGCCGTGGTGGTGCAGTTCAGAGAAGATTTCTGGGGAGAAGGGTTTCTTTCGCTGCCGGAATCGGCACGGATCAGAGAGTTGTTTGACGTGGCGGCCGGCGGATTGAAACTAAATGAAAAAATACGGCGGCGACTGATACCACTGATGCAGGACCTGGAAAAGCAAAGCGGGTTTAAAAGAGTGATACGCTTATGCGAATGTCTGGAGATGATCGCAACTGCCAGTGACTATGAGATAGTCTCTACGCAGGAAGTAAAGGCATACAATGCAAAACACAAAGAGAGGCTGGATGCAGTTTTTCAATTCAGTCTCGACAATTTCCAAAACGGCATCACGCTTGAACAAATTGCATCCTGCGCCGGTATGAGCGTGCCGGCATTCTGCAGTTATTTCAAAAAAAGCACAAAAAAAACCTATATAGATTTTCTGAATGAAATCCGTATAGGTTATGCCTGCAAGGCACTGATCGATACACGCCAGAATATCGAATCGATATGTTATGAAAGCGGATTTAATACACTTGCCAATTTTAACAGGCAATTTGCACGGTTAAAAAGACAGACGCCCTCCTCTTACCGTAAACGCTTTGTAAAACAGGATGAGAGATAAATGTCATCAAAGAATAAAGTCTGTACTCAGAAAATTCGAATCTCTGTTATTGACGATTTCATTTATCAATGATTTATTCAATGCATCCATCCTGGTAGTTACCAGCGAACGGATGGAAAATGCCCTGAGGGCATCTGTTACCGATAATGTGCCTTCCGCACTGTCTTTTCTTCCTGTGAAAGGGAAGGCATCCGGACCACGCTGACACTGACTGTTGATGTTTACCCTGCTCACCAGGTTTACAAAAGGATCGATCAGGCTGGCAACTTCTTTCGAGTCTGTACTGAAAATACTGACCTGCATGCCGTGCGGTGAATTTATCTGGTATTCAATGGGCTCTTCGATCGACTCATAAGGAACGATTGGAATAACCGGACCAAACTGCTCTTCGATAAACAACTTCATCTTACTATTGACGGGATAAACCACGGCAGGAAAAACAAATGACCCATTGGTATACCCGCCGTTTTCATTAATCACTTTTGCACCGTTTGCTATTGCATCGTCTATACACTCTTTCAGATAAGCAGGTTTACCGGGCTCGGCCACCGGTGTAATGCTAACGCCTTCCTGCCATGGCATACCGCATTTCAACTTTGAAACTGCCTCGCTGAACTGCCGGTTGAATTCGTCGGCAATTGTTTTATGAACAAAGATGATTTTGATTGCGGTACAACGCTGCCCGTTGAATGAAAGCGTGCCAGTAATACACTCTTTCACCGAAAGCGGTATATCGGCTTTGGCGGTAACAATGGCCGCATTTTTTGCATCAAGACTCAAAACAGCCCTCAATCGGTTGATCTTGGGATGCTGCTTTTTGAGATCATTGGCAACCTTGCTTGAACCGATAAATGCCAGTACATTGACCTTTCCAGTGCGCATCACAGGCGGAATCACATCTGCTCCCCTTCCGTAAACGGTGTTCACCACCCCCTTAGGAAATGAATCGCGGAACGCTTTCAACAGGGGATAATGAAGCAGGGAACCGTGCTTGGGTGATTTAAACAACAAAGTATTGCCCATCAGAATGGCAGGTATCAGCGTGGTAAATGTCTCATTGAGCGGATAATTGAACGGACCCATACAGATCACGACACCCAGCGGTGACCTCCTGATCTGGGCAACAAGGCCTTCCTTTATCTCGAAACGACTAGATTGTCTGTCCACATCTTTCAGCGCATCAATCGTTGCCCTGATATAATCCACCGTACGGTCGAACTCTTTTTGAGAGTCAACATAAGACTTGCCGATTTCCCACATCAGCAACTTCACTACCTGATCTCGCTGCTCTACCATTTTGAACACAAAAGTGTCCATGCATTTTATCCGGTTGGCAATACTCATCGTCGGCCATTCGCCGCGGCCATTGTCGTAAGCAGCAAGTGCCGCTTCCATCGCTTCAAAAGCTTCCTTCTCTGTCCCCAGCGGATAGCTGCCAATCAATTTTCTTTCAAGTCCATTTTTGCCTTCGATCAAAAGCGGTGAATAAACTTCCGATACCGGACCCTCCCATTTTATCAGTTCACCATTACACAGATACTCACGCTGATGAAGTGGCTCTATCTGAAACGCAGCAGGGATGTCGCTTTCGGTGCCGAAAATTCTTTCCGTCATAATTGATTAAATTGTATGGCAATTTACTGTGGCATTTTTAACCAGAATTATTTTTTTATGAATGCACTGATCGAACCCAGGGAACTTAACAACCTTTTAGAAAAAGACCATGTTGTATTGGTCGATGCCAGGAGCGGACCCGAAGCAAAAACCAAATTCGCCGCACAACACCTTAAATCAGCATTGCATGTAGATCTTGAAAACGAGTTGTCTGATAAAAAATCCGATGCTGCCGAAGGCGGGCGCCATCCCCTTCCCTCACCCGATGACTTTGCGTTGCTACTCGGAAAACTTGGTATTGATCCCGAAAGCAACGTGGTCATCTATGATGATAAAAATGGCGCGAATGCGGCAGCGCGCTTCTGGTGGATGTTGAAAGCCATTGGTCATAAAAACGCACAGGTAATAAATGGTGGATTTGCCGCTGCAATTGGCGCAGGTTTTCCGACTGCTGACGGAGAAGAGAAATCAGATCAAACAAATGCCTATCCCATCACCGGCGGATGGCTGCTGCCTCTCTCGAATATGAAAGAGGTGGAATCTGTTTCTGAAAAAAAGGACTGGCATGTGATCGATGTGCGTGAAGAATATCGTTACAACGGAGAATCAGAACCCATAGACCTGGTGGCCGGACATATTCCGGGAGCTGAAAATATTCCTTATCTCTCCAACCTCGATGAGTCGGGTTGGTTTAAGTCGCCCGAAGATCTGAAAGAAAAATACGCGCCGCTTGGTGAACAGGTCATCGTTCATTGCGGCTCCGGTGTCACAGCTTGTCATACCCTTCTTGCATTTGCACATG
>JACMLD010000146.1 GCA_014379785.1 Chitinophagaceae bacterium | reverse complement strand
GCAGTACACGGATTCTCACCCTTCCCCAGAAAATATTTTACCACTGCTTCGATCATCGGTTGCTGCACATGTTCCGGTTGCTCAAACTCAAGTTTTGTTTCAGTACCACCGGCATTCAGCCTTATATAATTGCCAAAAACGGCAAATTCAATTTTGCCGGAAGCCCCAGTGATCGTTACGCGATCAAGTGCCTCGGCTTCAGGAACTGAAAAACACCAGAGACCGTTAAACACGATCCCTTCATTGAAAAGTATCTGTCCGCTTACCAGGTCATCCGCTTCATTTGCTTTGGAATTGTTTGTTGACACACCCGTTGCCTTGACAGGTTTTCCAAAAAAATAATACATCAGATCCAATTGATGCGGTGCGAGGTCGTGAAAAAGTCCGCCACCTGAAACCGCCGGGTTGGTGCGCCAGTTGGTTTCCGTTTTAGCAACCAGTGGGAGTGCGGCCGGCTGCATCATTTTCAGATCAGCAAAAATCGGCCTGCCGATAGCGTTTTCGGCCAGCAATGATTTGATGGTTTTGAACAGCGGAAGCTCACGACGGTAGTGGGCCACCGTTAACCGGATATTTGTAAGTTCAGCTTCAGCATTCATTTCCCGACCTTCCGCCGCATTCATGGCCATCGGCTTTTCTACATAAACAGGTTTCCCTGCCCGGAGGGCAGCAATCGCATATTCTTTGTGCGAAGAAGGAGGGGTGGCGATATAAACAGCGTTTACTTGAGGGTCGTTGATCAGAGCCTGCGCATCGCTGTACCATTTGGGAACCTGATGACGTTTGGCATAATCTTCTGCTTTGGATGCATCGCGTCGCATCACTGCTACGAGTTGTGAGTCCGGCACTTTATTAAATGCGGGTCCGCTTTTTTTCTCGGTTACATCACCGCAGCCAATGATTCCCCATTTGATCTTATCCATTACTTTCTGTTTGCTGTATAATAGGTAGTCATGATATTGAAGACCCTGCTTTTGAGGGATTCAATGTTGTCGTTTACTTCGATGGGTATGGCGGGTAAAAAATGCATGGCGAGCGGATGGGGCAGGAGCACAAAAGTCGTATTGAGTGGCATGGCTTTGCGGGAATTGAAAAGCAATGCCGGGATGATCGCTTTCCTGGTATCGATCGCCAGCTTGAAAGCCCCGTCGTGAAAGGATTTCAGCGGCTGATCCGTTTTATTTCTGGTGCCTTCGGGGTAGATACACATATGCAGACCCATTGCCAGCACAGCCTTCATTTTCGAAAAACTCTCTCTTCTGCTTGATTCGCTGTTCCGATCAACCAGCACGCTACCCATCGTATAGATCATGCCGAAAACTGGAATCTTTGCCATTTCTATTTTTGCAATGGTCTTGTTGCCACCGGGAATGCCAGGAGAGGAGACCGGTACATCGATGAGTGCATTGTGATTACAGAGAACAATATAATTTTCACCGTTGATAAAATGCTCTCTTCCTCTTATCCGAAGTGGGCAGCCAACAAGCGGAAGAAAGATGCCCATCCAAACCCGTGAGAAAGCGATAAAGAGGTAGGTCCGGCGTGGCTCGGCCAGCTGGTATATGATGAGAAAGGGGATCAGAAAAACAATCATCGTGCTCACAAAGACGATGAGTCCCCAGAATGCCCACAGGTGTCCGAAAAGTCGAAGAATCAGCGGCGTGTCGGATTTTTGCTTTTCCATAATTTATAGTTTCCAGTCGATCGGATCAATGCCCTGCCTTACCAGGTATTCGTTGGTTTTAGAGAAATGCTTGCAACCGAAAAAACCGTTGTTTGCCGAGTATGGCGAAGGGTGAGCCGCTTTCAGCACCTGGTGTTTTGTTTCATCTACAAGTACTTGTTTTTCCTGGGCAAACTTTCCCCAGAACAGAAATACGAGCTGTTCTCTTTCTGACGAAAGTTTTTTAATCACGGAGTCGGTAAACTCCGCCCAGCCTGCTTTGGCGTGGCTCATGGGTTCGCCTGCGCGGACAGTCAGCGATGCATTGAGCAGCAACACCCCTTCTTCTGCCCAATGTGTAAGGTTGCCATGCTTTGGAATCGGTACCCCCACGTCGTCGTGCAACTCTTTGAAAATATTGACAAGCGAAGGGGGTGGGCGAACACCGTCCTGTACAGAAAATGACAATCCATGTGCCTGGCCCGGTCCGTGATAGGGATCCTGTCCAAGCAGCACCACCTTTACTTTGCCAAACGGTGTTTTGTCAAAAGCATTGAAAATAAAAGAGCCGGCGGGGTAAATGGTTTTGTTTGCCATTTTTTCCGCACGAAGGTGTGTGACCACCTGAATGAAATATGGCTTTGTAAATTCCTGTTTAAGTGCTTCCTTCCAACCCTGCTCAATTTTTACTTCCATCCGCAATATTTCGGTAAAAATAAAGAAGCTATCGCAAAGGTTTGGGCTACCTTTATTGTTGAACCAAAATATATTGAAATGAAATACTTTTTTGTTTTGATGTTGGCGCTTGGAGCTGCCGGAATTTACAGTTTTCGCCCGGGTATTGTGGCGAATGACATTGTGGGAGCCTGGGGATTGAAATTTGAAGAAAAGCAGTCTGTGCTTATTGCTACGGATCGCGGCGTTTTTTCTGTTGCGAGGTACGATGTTGCGGGCAAAAAATTCCTTGGGAGCTATGGCGGCACGTATAAAACAGAGGGCAATAAAATAAAGCAAATGATTGAGTGGCATTCGTTGGATAGTTTAAAGGTTGGAACGGTGATAGAGGAAGAGTTTACGATCAGTAACGGAAAGCTGGGCATGAAAAAGACAGGGAGCTGGGACAGGCTCGACGATGGCAAGCCCGGTGATCTGCAGGGTGCGTGGATCATAACCGGTACATATAAAAACGACAGCGTTTCAAAACGTGCTAACCCTTTTCATCCGCGCCGGACGATGAAGCTGTTGTCTGGAAAATATTTTCACTGGATTGCTTATAACGTGGCGACCAAACAATTTCTCAATGCTGGCGGCGGTACATATACCACCGTGAAGGGAAAGTATACAGAGAATATCGAATTTTTTACAAAGACTGCCGAAAGTGTAGGGAAGACGTTGGCGTTTGATTATAGTTTTGTAGATGGCGACTGGCGTCATCGCGGACAGAAATCTACCGGTGGTGAGATGGATGAGTGCTGGACGAGAAGGCAGAATTTTGAGTGATGATGGCGTAAAGCCAGTCATTTCGACTCCCATCGCGAAGCGATGAGGGTGGAGAAATCCCCTGCTATTACTCCGACTACCGGCTGGGGATGCCTCGGCTGCGCTCGGCATGACATTTACTTCGCATCTTCCTTTATAAACCATTCCAGAATCTGCGGATACAAACTAGCCAGTGTTGCACCTTTTGGTCTGTTCTTATACAAATCAACCATAAAGCTGTTAAAGGCCGGGAATTTTGTAAACCCTCTTCTCAGCATATAAGCATCATTCTGTTTCAAAAGATTTTCCAGTTCCGCAGCCGGCGCCTGATCTACATAGCGCAGACTCACCAGTACCCAGTTCATATATTCTTCAAAACAGCTGTATTTATTTCCATAATTATTCGCTGCGGTGGTACCTTTTGTTACCCAGGCCGACATATTATTGAAAGCCTTTGCCATCAATGCATCATATTTTGCTTTCTCTGCTTCGGGGTTTATGTAGGCGTGATTGATTTCGGTAAAAATGATATCACTTCTTCTGATATTCGCTGCTTTTACAGAAAGGCCCTTCAGCCAGTTGCCCGATGGGTATGGAAAATTAACATGCGGCTGTGCTTCTTTAAACCCGTTGCTTTCCATCCAGTTTGCCGACTGATTGCCATTGACGAGTGGTGAAAAAATAACTTTAAAAGAATTGTACCTTATATCAGGAAAATGATTGTTGAGCCAGCTGCTCATCGCATTGAGTCCGGACGAGTCGCTGTAATATTTTATCTGGGCCTGGT
>JACMLD010000145.1 GCA_014379785.1 Chitinophagaceae bacterium | reverse complement strand
TTTCCTTTACTGCAGACTTGAAAAAGGGCAACTCCAAACAGGATAGCTACAAAAGTTACAATATGTCGGACCACCAGGGCAAACGCGTGCTGGTGGTAGACGATAACTATACGAACCTTACGATATTTAAAAAGCAGCTTCAGCAGTGGGGTCTCGTTCCTGTCATTGCCACATCAGGCAAAGCTGCTTTGAAGATGCTGGATTCCGGACAACATTTTGATCTTATGCTGAGCGACATGCAAATGCCGGAAATGGATGGTGTGCAGCTTGTTACTACCGTACGCAAATCTCATCCCGTTCTTCCGATCATGCTCCTGAGTTCGGTGGGAGATGAGAATAGCAAACAAAACCGCCAGTTGTTCAACGCCATCCTTACAAAACCTGTAAGGCAACATGCATTGAGTAAACAAATACTCAATCTGCTTGAAAAAAATGATCGTGAAAACAATGAGGATGCTGCAATGAAGACTGTTGATGGTCTGTTAAGTGACAAATATCCATTCAATATTCTTGTTGCGGAAGACAATCTAATCAACCAGCAAGTGATTACACATCTGATGTCGAGAATCGGTTACCAGATCAAAGTGGTTGACAATGGATTACTGGCCCTGGAAGCAGCCTCGACGGAAGATTTTGACATCATTCTGATGGATATGCAGATGCCGGAAATGGACGGACTGGAAGCAACGAAACGGATAAGAAACGAGCAAATGCATCAACCGGTGATTATAGCGCTTACCGCGAATGCAATGCAGGGTGACAGAGAAATTTGTCTCGCAGCCGGCATGAATGATTACCTGGCAAAACCTATCAAACTGGAGGAATTGGTTGGCATGCTCGAAAAATGGTCCGAGGCCATCCCTGGCAAAAAAAATCTGCGCCGAGCTTAACCTAAAAATCTATCTTAGTTCAGTCATTAAAAATCTAAGTAAATGATTGAACGCCGCAAATTCATACAACAATCGTCCGCTCTCGCCGGGGGTGTCATGCTTTTGTCTGCTCTGGACAACAAAGCATTTTCAATATTTAAAAGTCGCATTGCACCTTCTGATCAAATCAACGTGGGTGCCATTGGAATCAAAGGAATGGGCTGGGCAAATGTCAGTGCTGCACTCAAGATTCCGGGAGTTAACCTGGTGGCAGTATGTGACATCGACAAATCCGTTATCGATAGCCGGCTGGCCGAGCTGGCAAAAAAGAATTATGACACTTCGAAAATAAAAAGATATGGTGATTATCGCCAGATGCTTGAACAAAAGGACATTGATGTAGTGATAGTAGGCACACCGGATCATTGGCATGCTCTCCAGATGATACATGCCTGCGAAGCCGGAAAGGATGTCTATGTTGAGAAGCCTGTAGGAAACTCCATCGAAGAATGCAGGGTGATGGTGGCTGCGCAGCAGCGCTATGGCAAAGCTGTTCAGGCTGGCCAGTGGCAGAGAAGTCAGCAGCATTTCAGAGATGCGGTGGATTTTATCCGCAGCGGAAAACTGGGCAATATCCGGACGGTCAAAGTCTGGTGCTATCAGGGATGGATGAAGCCCGGACCGGTTGTGCCGGATTCCGCACCTCCGCCAGGAGTCGACTATGCACAATGGCTGGGCCCGGCTAAGAAAAGGCCTTTCAATGCAAGTCGTTTCCATTTTAATTTTCGATGGTTCTGGGATTATGCTGGCGGATTAATGACCGATTGGGGTGTGCATCTGATGGACTACGCGATTTTTGGCATGGATGCACCGGTTCCAAAAACTGTTTCTGCCCTCGGCGGAAATTTCGCATATCCTGAATTGTACCAGGAAACACCGGATACGATGGGAGCGCTGTATGAGTTTGATAAATTCAATCTGATCTGGGATCATGCGATGGGAATAGACAACGGACTTTTTGGAAAAGATCATGGAATAGCATTCATCGGTAACAATGGCACGCTGGAACTGGATCGCGGGGGATGGGAAGTAATTGAAGAAAAGCGGAGTGCCGCAAAGGTCCTGGTAGAAAGACGCAAGCCGACGGACAATGGTCTCGACAAGCATTGGGAGAATTTTATCTCAGTGGTGAAGTCAAGGAAGTTTGAAGAACTCAACTGTCCCATTCAGACAGGTGCACATATCGCCACCGTTTGCCAACTGGGCAATATTGCTTTTCGTACCCAGAAAAAACTGGTCTGGGACAAATCCAGAAACAGGTTTACTGACGAAGCAGTGAATAAAAAATATTTCGGCAAGGAATACCACAATGGGTACACCCTGCCGAAGGTATAGCGTCTATTGAAAAGATTCATCTGCCGACGGACCATAGCTGCCTGGGATGGGTATATTCAGCAACCTGAGAAATACTCCGAGTTGTGCGCGGTGATGGATTGTCTGAGACAATGACATTCTGATAACATCGCCTTTTGGCTCTGCAGAATATACCTGCGCACCGCTGCGCAAAGTCCAGATGGGCTCCAGGTCAGCGTCTGTTGCTTTTTCAAGAGCGACCCTGCCTTTTTTTACCGAATCTTCGAAGAAATGGAGGAGATCTTTTTCGCCCTCTATTGAAGGTGCTTCGTAATTATTGTTCTCGAAATCAAGTTCATCAGTGGTCAATGCCATTTCCACCCAACCCGGTAATTCAGCTACATGGGTTGCAAGACGTCTCAGCGTCATGCTTTTT
This sequence comes from Chitinophagaceae bacterium, assembly GCA_014379785.1. Lineage (GTDB taxonomy): Bacteria > Bacteroidota > Bacteroidia > Chitinophagales > Chitinophagaceae > JACMLD01. Next base: position 1,367 of record JACMLD010000145.1, on the reverse strand, counting down.
TCATGTGGCTTCCAGTCGAATTTTTCAACGGGCACCAGTTCTAGCATGCGTCTGGTGGTTAATACTTCACGGTCGAATTCTTTCAGAAAAAGAGAAATAATGGTGTTTGACATACAATGTGTTTTAGAACCTAAAGGTGCGGACGGTGAATGTCAACCCTATGTCAGTAGTGAAAAGGAAAAATTTCATTTTGTGGAATGTAGAATAATTTTTTATAATAGGTTTATTTATAATGTTGATTGTCAGCTATTTGTGAAAGTTGCCTGCTTGGGCATTCAAATTGCAGTAGGGGGTTTGCCGCATGTCGCCACTAAACCAACAAGGCTTGCGGTTAATAGTGCCCTTTGCACACTGTTTAACCTAAAATCAAAATCATGAGACTTTTCAAAGTGTTATCATCATCATTACTTGTAGCTGTTGTGTTGACATCATGCGACAGCGCGTCAAAAGAAGCAGAAGCAAGTGCTGACAGACTCGATCAATATGTAGATTCTGTTAGTAAAGAGAATGCTGTGTATACTCAGGCCAAATGGGCAGAGATTGAGCAGGGATATCGCGCCCGCGAAGAGCAGATATCAGCCGACTCTACAAAACTGAGTGATGCAACAAGAGCAAAAGTAGCTGAAGCAAAAGCTGAATATGCTACCCTTAAGAATACTTATACTGAAAGAATTCAGGAAGAAGAAACAAAAGCAAAAGCTGCCGCTGATCCAAAAATGACTCTTCGTTCAAGTCTGCTTGGAGATGGTAGTGTAGGTACAGACATGGCATTTGGTTTTGTAAATGCTGGAAATATTCTCGCTACCTATCAGCGTTTTGTAAACACTGTTGCTGACAATCAGAACAATTATTCAAGAGAAGACTGGGATGAAATCAAGGTATTGTGGGAAGCGCTTGACACCCGCAAAAACGCAGTGGAGAAAGAAGGTCTTACACCAGATGACAATACAAAAATTGCAGGTTTGAAAGTGAAGTTTGGCGCGATCAAAGCCGTTAAACGTCCATTCTCAAAAGGCAAGGAAAATGCTGACGCTAAGCAATAGTTCAGTTTAAAGAAGAAAGTAATAGTTTAAAGAAGAGAAGTTGTTAGTAATTCAGACGGAAAGTGCAAAGTTTAAGTACTTTATACCTTTCATCTGAATTACTAACAACTTCTCTTCTTTTAACTTTTACCTATCAACTTTTTCCTAATAATTATTCCTCGGTCTGAATCCACCGCCACCGCCGCGGTCGTTTCCACCACCACCACCACCACGATATCCGCCACCACCGCCGCCGCGGTCATTACCACCTCTGAAGCCGCCGCGATCAGAAGGACCTTTTCTGTCCTCCGCTTCTTTCACTACCAATGGCTTTTTGCCGAGAGA
>JACMLD010000018.1 GCA_014379785.1 Chitinophagaceae bacterium | reverse complement strand
GGACGTTTCAGGAGGTCAGGCCATTCTGATTTTGAGGGAAATTTATATACCTGCATAAGGTTTCTATTAAAGAATCATGTTTTCTATTGGCACTACAAGAATCCCCTGTGCACCGGCGGCTTTCAGTTGTTCGATCTTATCCCAGAACTCATCTTCGTTGAGTACGCTGTGCACGCTGCTCCACCCGCTTTCGGCGAGCGGCAGCACGGTGGGACTTTTCATCCCCGGCAACAAAGCGATCACTTCCTTCAGCTTGTCATTCGGCGCATTCAACAAAACATACTTTGTGCGTTTTGCTTTTTTCACCGATCTGATGCGAAACAGTAATTTCTTCAACAGGTCATCTTTGTCTGAATTTTTATTTTTTATCAGTACGGCCTGCGACTTCAAAATGGTTTCCACTTCTTTTAATCCATTCATAAAAAGCGTTGACCCGCTGCTCACAAGATCCGCCACTACATCTGCCAGGCCGATGCCAGGGGCAATTTCCACCGATCCGCTTATCTCATGAATATCTGCAGAAACATTGTGTTGCTTCAGATATGCATTTACGATAAAAGGATAACTGGTTGCAATTCTTTTTCCGCGCAGTGACGCAATGCCTTCATAATTCAGGGCCCGGGGCACTGCGATCGACAGGCGGCATTTTCCAAAACCCAGTTCCTCCACCGTTTCCACATCGCGGTTTTTCTCGAGTAAAACATTTTGTCCCACGATGCCAATATCCGCCACCCCATCTTCGACATATTGTGGGATGTCGTCATCGCGCAGAAAAAATACTTCCAGCGGGAAGTTATCAGATTCGGTTCTGAGCCGGTCTTTCACGTTTCTGAGGTCAATGCCGCATTCTTTCAGGAGACTGACGGACTCTTCATAAAGTCTTCCGGATTTCTGAATGGCGATTCTAAGTTTCATTTTTCTGGTTTAATGATTTCAACAAAAAAAGGGCTTACCTGCGTAAGCCCTTAAGATGTTTATTGCGATTATACAATACCTCACCGGCCTACCTTTTGGGGCAAGTATGGTGATGATGTGTATTTGTATTAAAATTCATAATGAGTGGCAAAAATAAGGCTTAGGCAACAATGACAAAAATAATTTTGAAGAACCGTAATTTTAATTAACCGCTAATACAATAATTATTTCATCAATTCGGGGAATCAGTATCTTCCGATTCTTCCAAAACAGTAGCAAGTATGAGAGAACTCCGGCGGACCTTCCTAATCTGCGCCACAGTTTTATTAACCGCTTTGATTGCCATTTCTTTTCTGCCTGCAGAAAAATGGACCGTCACCTGGAGCGATGAATTCAATTACAAAGGGCTTCCTGATTCCACCAAATGGGGCTATGACGTGGGCGGATACGGCTTCGGAAACAACGAACTTCAATACTATACCGCACGCCGCGCCGAAAATGCCCGCGTTGAAGACGGCAAACTCATCATCGAAGCAAGAAGAGAGGTCTGGCAGAATAATTTTTATACTTCCGCAAGGCTCGTGACAAAGGGAAAGGCCGATTGGAAATATGGAAAACTGGAAGTACGAGCTAAACTGCCACGCGGACGCGGCACCTGGCCAGCCATCTGGATGCTGAGTTCAAAAGAACCCATGAAGTGGCCCAACGATGGGGAAATAGACATCATGGAACATGTAGGCTACAACCACGGTATCGTCTACGGATCCACCCACTCCAAAAAATACAACCATGTGATTGGCACACAAAAAACCGACTCTATTCCTGTTGCAGACTGCTCGGATAATTTTCGCACATATGGCGTGGAATGGGATGCAGACAGCGTTCGGATTTCAGTAGACGCCAATGTGTATTTCACATTTAAAAATGAGCACACGGGTTATGAAGCATGGCCATTTGATAATAAAATGTACCTGCTGCTGAATGTGGCTGTTGGGGGAAACTGGGGCGGAGCCAAAGGTGTGGACGAAACCATCTGGCCGCAAAGGATGGAAATAGATTACGTAAGATATTATACCAAACAATAACAAACAATCTCTGCAAGATGATGAGAAAACTGCTTTTCGCATTATTCCTTTTTACCGTCATTGCGGCATCTGCCCAGGACGATGTTTCTTACAAGCAACCACCGGCGGCCATCCAGGATCTTTTACTGGCAAAACCAACGCCCGGAGTAAGTATTGACAGCAAAGCCTCATGGATGCTTCTGCTGGGAAGAAATTCTTACCCTTCGGTGGAAGAACTGGCCCAGCCGGAGCTTCGTATCGCCGGCCTCCGCATCAATCTGAACAACTTTTCACTCAGCCGTCAGAATTTCATCAATGATTTTTCTTTGAAAAACATCAAAACAGGAAAAACAACAAAAGTGGAAGGACTCCCCTCTCCGCTGCTGGCCGGCAATGTGAGCTGGAACCCGTCTGAAACAAAAGTAGCGTTTACCAATACGACCAACAGCCGGGTCGACCTCTACGTAATTGATGTGGCCACGCAAAAAGCGGTTAAGATAAACAAACAGGCACTTAATCTGATACTCGGGAACAGCTACACGTGGACAGACGACAATACCCTTCTTTATAAAACCACGCTGAAACCTGCAGCCGCTGCGCCCCCGAAACCACTGCTGCCAAAAGGACCCAGCGTGCAGGAGAATCTTGGAAAAGCCTCGCCCAGCCGAACTTTTCAGGACCTTATAAAAACGCCGTATGATGAAGATCTTTTTGCTTTTTATGCCACTGCACAACTGGTAAAAAATACAGCGGGTGTAGAAACGGCCATCGGCAAACCAGCCATCGTCACATCAATGGTGCTGTCACCTGATAAAAAGTACATGCTGACAAGAACGGCACACAAGCCTTTCTCATACCTTGTTCCGGCCTTTGGCTTCAATGCCACCGTTGATATCCAGGACATG
>JACMLD010000144.1 GCA_014379785.1 Chitinophagaceae bacterium | reverse complement strand
TGTACTTGTAAACTGTATAAATGATTCCATCAGGGCATAGGTGGCATTTACTCTTTGCTCATAGCTTTTGAGCATATGGGTCTCGGGAACAAAAGCAAAAGTTCCCCAGAGGCTGGCGTATCCGCTGCTATAGCGTGGTCCGTCAAAATATTCCGACCATCCGGTCTCTGGTGTATCACCAAATGCATTTACGTACGGCAACAGATCATAGCCCTTTTCTTTCATGAGTTTGTAGAGTCCCGGTTCAAAATTGCTGTTCATGAATTTGCCTGTTTCGCCGCCGAGCTTATTGTGCTGCGTGGTGAGCAGGGTCATCACATGCTGATAATCTGCTCCGTTGCTCACGTGGTTGTCTACGAATACATCGGGATCCAGTGCGTGGAATATTTCCGCGAATGATCTTGCTTCTTTCGAGTCGCATTTTATGAAGTCGCGGTTGAGATCAAGGTTCTGTGAGTTTCCTCTGAAACCTTTTTCTATCGGCCCGTCCTGGTCAATGCGGTAATTTTTGCTGCGGTTGAGACAGCCGCCGATATTGTAGACAGGGATAAATGCCAGGACAACATTCGAAGGAAGTGTTTTTTTTCCGGTGACAATATCTCTTACGAGCAGCATACTGGCATCGATGCCGTCGGGTTCACCGGGGTGGATACCGTTATTGATCAGTATGATTCGTTTGTTTTTTTTGCGAAGGCTGGCGAGGTTGAAGTCTTTGTCGTTGTTCACGATGATGAGATGGAGCGGGAAGCCGGCGTCAGTCGGTCCCATTTCGAGCATTTTTACCTGCGGATATGCCTGGTCGAAGGTTGTCCACCATTTGATGATGTCTGCGTAAACCGGAGATTCTTTATGTCCGGATTTTTCATAGAGCGTGATGTGGTTTTGAGCATTGACTACCTGGGACGCAGTAAGCAGAAAAATGAATAGATATCTCATGTAATATGTTGTATTGGCAATATAGGCAGATCGGAATAAATGGGTTTAAATGAGGCAAAAAGCCAATCAATTTTCAGTTATAAACGAAGTATATTGCGCTTTAACATGGTATCGGCTGGATAATTTGCTCTTTACGTGGCAATACGAAGTATATTGCGCTTTTATGGGTTTTGAGGTAAAATTATCTTAGATTTACACGATAAAGCGAAGTATGATGCGTAATATGAAAAAATATGTTGGTGATCTGATAAAGTCCAGGCGAGAGCTGCTTGGATTGAAGCAGCCAGACCTGGAAGAAATTTCTGGTGTCAGCACCCGGACCATTCAACTGGTTGAAAATGGCAAAGCGAATCCGTCTCTTGACACTCTTTTAAAAATCGCCAGCCCGCTGGGTCTCACAATGCAACTCCTTCTGAAGGAGACAGGTTTTGAGTAACCACTCCAATAACCGGGGATGGCAAAAGCAAAAGAAATAAAAGCAATGGTCTTTTATAATGAGACAAAAGCAGGCATCCTTACAAAAGCAGGCCGGCATTATACATTCATTTATGATGCAGCATACCTGAGCGGGGCTGAAAGCCGCCCCATTAGTATCACGATGCCATTGGCTCATACATCATACGAAAGTGATATTCTCTTTCCTGTATTTGTCAATATGCTGAGCGAGGGAGCAAACAAGCGCCTTCAATGCAGGATGCTGAAGATTGATGAGAATGACTACTTCAGTTTGCTGCTGGCAACAACCAGGGCAGACGGCATCGGGCCGATTACCGTAATAGAAATCGATGAAAAAAACTGAACTGAAATATTGCCCGTCTACGCTCAGAGAGGGATTTTCAACCTATAGTCCCCTGGCCCGGCAGACGTTGTTTGGCAGCCGCTCAAGGGCAATCAGCCACGTGCTTCCTTTTGAATCTCCCGGCAAAAACGCGGAAATGACACGCGAGTACAATGAGAAGAGAAAAAATATAAGCATCAGTGGGGTACAGGAAAAATACAGCCTGTTACTTGCAAAGAATGACCTGAAGCTTACTGCGTCACGTGGAACCCATATTCTTAAGCCCGTGCCCGCAGAGCGACTGGAGCGAATTGAGGATATGCCTGCCAATGAGCATGTAACCATGCAGATCGCGTCTCAGCTTTATGGTATAAAGGCTGCTGCCTGCGGACTAATCTTTTTCAAGGACGGATCTCCGGCATACATCACAAAGAGATTCGATTATAAATCAGATGGCACGAAATACCAGATAGAGGATTTTGCAACGCTTATGGGTAAAAGTCCTGAAAAAGAGGGCAACGATTTCAAATACAATGCATCTTTTCACGATATAGCAAAACTTATCAGTAAATATGTACCTGCCGCAACTGTTGAAATGATCAGATTTTTCCGACTGGTCGCATTCAATTATTTGTTTGCTAACGGTGATGCACACCTTAAAAACTTTTCGCTGATGGAAAGTGATCAGGGTGATTACCTTCTTGCTCCGGCTTATGACCTTTTATGTACTTCATTGCATATCAATGACCCCGACCTTGCCCTGAATGGCGGGCTCTATGAGGGGGACATCGATGCGGCGGCTTTCTCAACACATGGCTGCTATACCCGTCAGTCCTTCGATATATTTGCAAAGAAAATAGGTGTGCCACAGTCGCTAGCAGAAAAAACACTCAGTGATTTTGTTGCCTGGACAAAGCCTGCAGTAGAAATGATAGAAAGAAGTTTTTTAAGTGCCGCCAGTAAAACGAAATACATAGAGATTCTGAGTCAACGGAGAAGAAGGCTTCTTCTCTAAGACCACAAGGGAAAATCACAAAAAAGCCCGCTTCAGTGAAGCAGGCTGGTAAAGATATAAGTGGGATGAATTATTTAGCGAGAGCGTTCACCTTCTTGCTAAGCTTGCTCTTAAGATTCGCAGCCTTATTCTTGTGAATAATGCCCTTTTTTGCAAGTTTATCGATCATAGAAGCTACAAGTGGCATCTTTTCACCCGCTTCTTTCCCTTCTTTAATTGCCTTCAGATCACGGATAGCATTACGCGTTGTTTTGCCATAATACTTGTTCCTGTCGCGACGTTTAGCGGACTGACGAACATCTTTTTTGGTAGCTTTATGATTAGCCATGAATTCGAAAAATTTAGGACGGCAAAGGTAGGGGAATGTGACCAAAAAAGGAAAAGTTCCTGCTATTTTTTTAAATATACGGCAGATTGTACGATTTCTCCGGTCGCGTCGATATCCCGGTATCTGATATTAAGTCCACCAAAACAGCCAATTATGATGCCGGTCCTACCTAAAATGCTTTAAACGCGGTATATTTGTGACCCAATTAAATGATGCTCCTCTATGAAGGATTTCTCGTACATAACTCACTCTCACCCACAGTTTATTGAAAGCCTGTACCAGGATTTTATTAAAGATCCGGAAAGCGTTGACGCCGAATTCCGCAAGTTTTTTGAAGGATTTGACTTTGCGCAGGCGAGCGCCAAGCCCGCAGCCAATGGCACCGCTCCACAGGCCCAGATGAACGGAAGCTCAGGTGCGGCCCCTATCCCGGCCAGCCAGCCTGCTGCAGGCAGTTTCGACTGGATGAGGGAGGTAAGGGCGTACAGGATGATACTCGGATACCGCAATAAAGGGCATCTCATAGCAGACACCAATCCCATCCGCACGAGAAAGGACCGCGGGGCGAATATCGAACTTGGATTTTACGGATTTTCTGAAGAGGATATTGACAAGGAGTTTCAGGCAGGCAATCTGATCGGACTGGGCACCACAACGCTCCGGAATATCCTCACTCACCTGCAGAAATGCTATGCTACCCATGTAGGCATTGAATTTAAATATATCAGCGACCAGAAAAAAGTAGACTGGCTCACCAACGAAATTGAAAAGAAATTTCTGAATCCGCTCCCGATAGAAAAGAAGAAAAGAATACTGGAGAAACTCAACCAGGGAGTGATGTTCGAGAAATTTCTTCATACAAAATACATCGGCCAGAAACGTTTTTCTCTGGAAGGCGGCGAAGCCACTATCCCCGCGCTGGATACCATTATCAACACCGCTGCATTGCATGATGTGCAGGAGGTCGTGATTGGAATGGCCCACAGAGGAAGACTCAATGTCCTTGCCAATGTCATGGGCAAAACCTACGAACAGATTTTCAGCGAATTTGAAGGCACCGCCAAGCTTGACCAGACAATGGGAAGTGGTGATGTGAAGTACCATATGGGTTACGGAAGTGAACTCGTAACGCCAGAAGGGAAAACCATTCACCTCAAACTGATGCCAAACCCTTCGCACCTGGAAGCGGTCACCCCGGTGGTGGTGGGATTTGCAAGAGCAAAAGCTGATGTACTTTACGAAAGCGATTTTGATAAAATTCTTCCTATACTTATTCACGGAGATGCTTCTATTGCCGGACAGGGAATTGTGTATGAAGTTTTGCAGATGAGCGACCTGAAAGGTTTTTATACCGGCGGAACAATTCACCTCGTCATAAACAACCAGATTGGATTCACAACCGACTTTGATGACGCACGGAGCTCCGATTATTGTACATCGCTTGCATCCGCGATTCAGGCCCCTGTGCTGCACGTAAACGGAGACGACGCAGAAGCAGTGGTGAAATGCGTTGAGATTGCCACACGCTACCGCCAGGAATTCAACACAGATGTTTTTATCGACCTCGTTTGTTTCCGCAGGCATGGCCACAATGAAGGCGACGATCCGAAATTTACACAGCCACACCTTTATGCACTGATTGACAAACACGCAAACGCACGTGAAGTGTATACGAATTTTCTCCTTGAAAATGGAGAGGCAGATGCAAAGGAACTGGCGAAGGAAATGGAGAAAAAATTCTGGGAAGACCTGCAGGAAAGACTCGATGAAGTAAAACAAAAGCCACTTCCATATCATTACCAGCAACCCGAACTGGCATGGAAAAGCTTGCGCAGGGCAACTCCTGAAGATTTTGACCAGTCGCCATCCACAGCAATCAGCGAAGAAAATTTCAAAAAGATATTTGACAGCATCATGACCTGGCCGGATGATTTCAAGCCGCTGAAAAAAGTGGAGAAGATCATTCAGGATAAAATAAAACTTTTTCAATCCGAAAATAAAATCGACTGGGCCACGGGTGAACTGATGGCCTATGGCAGTTTGCTGCTCGACGGTCATGATGTGCGCATCAGCGGGCAGGATGTACAGCGCGGCACATTTTCACACCGCCATGCGGTGCTTCGCAATGAAGACAATGACCAGGCCTATAGTCGTCTCAGCCGCATCGAAGGAGCAAAGGCGAAATTCAGGATATACAATTCTCTGCTCAGCGAGTATGGGGTGCTTGGTTTTGAATACGGCTATGCAATGGCCAATCCCAATGCATTGGTGCTATGGGAAGCACAGTTCGGCGACTTTAACAATGGAGCGCAGATCATGATCGACCAGTTCATTGCAGCCGGTGAACAGAAATGGAACCGGATGACAGGTGTGGGACTTCTGCTGCCTCACGGATACGAAGGACAGGGACCGGAACACAGCAGTGCAAGAATGGAACGCTTTCTGCAGATGTGCGCCGAACAGAATATGGTGGTAACAAATATTACCACCTCGGCCAACTTCTTCCATGCCCTGCGTCGTCAACTTGCATGGGAGTTCAGAAAACCACTGATCGTTTTTTCACCAAAAGCAAATCTCAGACATGCCGGCAGCTATTCAGACAAAGCAGAGTTCACCACAAAAGGATTTCAGGAAGTAATCGACGATGCGTTTGCAGGAAATCCAAACCAGGTGAAAAAAGTACTTTTCTGCAGCGGAAAAATTTATTTTGATCTTGCCGAGCGTCAGAAGAAGGACAATGTAAAAGACACTGCGATTATACGCGTAGAGCAATTGTATCCGCTGCCATTGAAGCAGCTGAACAGCCTTTATGCAAAATACAACAAGGCCACCTGGTTCTGGGTGCAGGAAGAACCGCTGAATGCCGGAGCGGCATCGTTTCTTCAGATGAACCTGAAGAGCATCAACCACGGAGTGATCAGCCGGCAGCCATCTGCGTCTACTGCTACGGGTTATGCCAAAGTTCATGCGCAGGAACAGGCCGAAATCATTGACACCGCTTTTTCAATTTAGGAAACACAAGAATCTGAAATAAATATTATGATCGATATTAAAGTACCAACAGTAGGAGAATCAATCAGCGAGGTGACTTTGCTGAAATGGACGAAAAAGGATGGAGATTATGTAGAACGTGATGAAGTGATCGCTGAACTGGAAAGTGAAAAAGCAACTTTTGAAGTCAATGCTGAAAAAGCAGGCGTATTAAAACACGGCGCAGCAGAAGGTGACACCATCCAGATCGGAGCCGTGCTTGCCAGTATTGATGAAAGTGCCGCAAAACCTGCCGCTGCAGAAGCGAAATCCGCGGAAGCGAAACCTGCCGAGCAAAAACCCGCTGAAGCAAAGCCCGCTGAAGCAAAGCCCGCTGAAGACAAGCAAGCTGAACAAAAACCCGCAGCAGAAACCAAACCGGCCGCACCTGCAGCTGACGTAAAAGCAACACCGGTGGCATCAGCGATCATCGCAGATAAAAAAGTAAACCCGGGCAATA
>JACMLD010000143.1 GCA_014379785.1 Chitinophagaceae bacterium | reverse complement strand
TTTCAAAGTCAGTTTATACGATGGGCAGGCTTTATTGCTGCCAAATTCTCTGCCCTTACTTTCTCCGGTCAATACTTCGTCCCCTCCTGATCGGCTCCAGGTTAGATCAAATGTTTTAACACAAGGTACACAGTAAACAGGAATTTTGGACTCCATCAGGTTGTTTTCTATCAGCACCATCCGTTTGGTAGTGGCATTGAATCTTCCGCTGAAATCGAGTTTCACATAACGTGTGGTGTCGTAATAGTCGTAAGCTCTTCCGGTGATGGTATTGGCCGTCTGGATAAAATTTATCTGTAATTCTAAATTGTATTCCGGATAACAGCCACCAGCTTCCTGTATCAGCTTGCCACGCCAGATACCATTGAGATCCTGTGCGGATGAAAAAAGAACTGCCACAATTAAGGGCAGGGAAAGGAGAAGACGCATGAATTAGTTTGAAAGAACAAATTATCGTTTCGTACCCAAAACTCGATCAGAAAAATTATGAGCGGCTGCTATTTTTTCTCGTATTTGAATATTACCATCGCGTTTTTCTGTTCAGTCGATGTAATCCTTACTTCAAAGGTCTTATCGCCTGCCTTCACAACCATCAGAGAAGTATTTGGTGGAATGTCACCAAGATTTTCTGCCACCATCACCAGCTCATGGTAGTCGTTCGCCTCATCCATCTTAAGTTTGAGACTCAGCGGAACCGTGGTAAGCATTTGCCGGGAGAGCACCAGTTTTTTATCAAGGTATACGGATACGGTATCGTGATCTATTGTTCCGTTGTCGTATAGGTTTACGGTTATCTCATTTGTGTTTACCACCAGCGTTTCCACCACTTCGTTGCTTCGATTTTTTAAAACAGGGGGAATAATGGTCGGAAAAGTTGTTTTAACTACCGGCGATTTTTTTTCAGTTTCAACAGGTGCCGTCACTGGGGCGGACTTTGGGTCCTTTTTGGCGACCGGTGGTTGCGTGACTGCCGGGGTCGTTTTTTTCGCTACCGGCGGGGTGGTTACTGGTTTTTTCACCGGTGGTTTGGTCGTCGCAGCACTGGTCTTAGCTGTTGTGGTTTTGTTTAGGGGAGTTGTTACTTTCTTTTTCGCCAGTGCGCGTTCAACCGCTTTTTGTTTTTCAAGCTCACGTTTGATTACGAAGGGTTCTTTGTAGAAGTCTGAACTGGCCACTTTCCGGAGGAATACGGTTCCACGTCCGCAGAATGAAGAGTCGGATTCGCGGTAGCTGCTGAACTTTCCTTCCAGAAATTCCTCTTCGCCATTTTTTGTGTATTGGAGCATGCATACCATCCAGCATGCGTAGCTGTCGGGACTCATTTTCAGTTCAAGCAGACGGAGCTCATTGAGCATTACTTTTCCTGTTTTGGGATTCACAGTGCCGTCTGCCGCTGCTTTGCCATAAAAAACGGTTGTTTTATATGAGTAGGTAACTCCTTTGAATTGTTTGGAGCGCTGATCGATCTGAACTTCGTATTTGTATCTTTCTTCGAGATTGAAAAGATTGGTTATTCCTTTTTCGGTTGAAACAAAACTCCCGCGCCAAATGCCGCTCAAATCCTGTGAGGATGCTACGGGACCCCAAAAGAGCATTAACACTAAAATCAATCGCATATATCCCAATTTACGACCGCAATTTCACCCAATACAAATCTTTTATCTCCCAAGAGTTCGTTAAATTTGCACTCTTAAATTTGCAAGTCAAGGATCAATATGATAAGAATTACATTACCAGATGGTGCGGTGCGCGAATACGAAAATGCTGTGTCGGCGTTGGATGTTGCCAAGTCGATCAGCGAAGGTTTGGCCAGAAAAGTTTTGGTGGCGGAAGTAAACGGAGAAGTGTGGGATGCGTCGAGGATGATTGAAAAGGATGCTACATTGAAACTGCTGATGTGGGATGATCCTGCAGGAAAAAACACTTTCTGGCATTCATCTGCTCATTTGCTGGCAGAAGCAGTGGAAAGTTTATTTCCCGGTGTAAAGTTCTGGGTTGGTCCGGCACTTGACCGTCAGTTCTACTATGATATGGATCTGGGAGGAAGGCAGATGACTGAAGAGGATTTGAGAAAGCTGGAGGTGAAGATGACGGAACTGGCGAAGCAGAACAATACGTACAATAGAAAATTTGTATCGAAAGATGATGCGTTGAAATATTTTGAAGAGAAAGGAGATGAATACAAACTGGATCTTTTACAGAATCTGAAAGACGGTGAGATCACTTTTTATACTCAGGGAGGATTTACGGATCTATGTCGCGGCCCGCATATTCCCAACACCGGATTTATAAAAGCTATTAAACTCACCAATATTGCTGGTGCGTATTGGAAAGGTGATGAAAAGAATAAGGTACTCACACGTATTTACGGTGTCACATTTCCTTCGCAGAAGGAGTTGGATGAGCACCTCCTGATGCTGGAAGAGGCGAAGAAAAGAGATCACCGCAAACTAGGAAAAGAATTGGGCATCTATACGATGGATGATGATGTGGGTCCGGGTTTGATCCTGTGGATGCCGAATGGTACCGTGGTGATTGAGCAACTGGAAAAACTGGCAAAAGAAACGGAAGACGACGGTGGTTACAAGCGTGTGGTTACGCCGCATATTGCAAAAGAAAGCATGTACCTCACCAGTGGTCATCTTCCTTATTATGCCGACAGTATGTATCCGCCAATGGAACTTGAGGGAGAGAAATATTATCTGAAGTCGATGAACTGTCCGCATCACCACAAGATTTTTGCAGCAGAGCCAAAGAGTTACCGTGATCTTCCTTATCGCATTGCAGAGTATGGAACGGTGTACCGGTATGAGCAGAGTGGCGAGTTGTTTGGTTTGATGCGCGTACGTTGTCTCCACATGAACGATGCGCATATATATTGTTCAAAGGAGCAGTTCGAATCAGAGTTTCGCGCGGTCAACGATATGTACCTTAAATATTTTAAGATTTTTGGCATTGGTAAATATGTCATGCGGTTAAGTCTGCATTCGCCGGACAAGCTCGGTAAAAAATATGTGAATGAACCGGAGCTGTGGAAGGAAACCGAGGACATGGTAAGAAGCGTACTGATAGAATCAAAAATTCCTTATGTAGAAGTGCAGGATGAAGCGGCGTTTTATGGTCCGAAGATCGATGTACAGATCTATAGTGTGATCGGCAGGGAGTTTACATTGGCTACCAACCAGGTCGATTTTTCCCAGGGAAGAAGTTTTAAGCTTCAGTATATCACCGCTGACAATCATACCGAAACACCGTTGATCATACACCGCGCTCCACTGGGAACGCACGAGCGGTTTATCGGATTTTTGCTGGAGCACTACGCAGGCAAGTTTCCTGCCTGGCTGGCGCCGATCCAGGTGAAATTGCTGCCCATCAGCGATAAATTTCTCCCATATGCACAAAGTATTTTACAGAAGCTGAAAAAAGCGGATATTCGTGCAGAGGTCGATGACCGGCCGGAAAAAATCGGCAAGAAGATTCGCGAGACTGAGCTGATGAAAATTCCTTATATGCTGGTGGTGGGAGAGAAGGAAATGAATGAGGGAACGGTTTCCATCAGAAGGCAGGGAAAAGGTGATACCGGAGCCAGATTGGCAGAAGATTTTATAAAAGACCTGGTGGACGAGGTAAAAGAAAGACGAGAAAGTTAGAAACTGGTTTGGGCTTGAATTTTGCAGACCAGCAAATACATATTTTAAAAATTCCCTGACCCTGAGGGTAATTTATCAACAAAAAAAGTAACGCTCCTGTAGGGAAGGGGAGCAGCAAATTATGGCATTTCCACCCAGACCGCCGAGGCCGCCCAGGGGCGCATTTAACCCTCGATTCCGGAAAGAACAGCAGCAGGAACATCGTACCAACCAAATGATTCGCGTACCATCCGTGCGCCTGGTTGGGGACAATGTGGAGGTTGGAGTATATCCTATCCAGGATGCACTTCGTATGGCGCAGGACCAGCAACTTGATCTCGTCGAGATTTCCCCGCAGGCAGATCCGCCGGTATGTAAGATCATCGACTATAACAAATTCCTTTACGAGAAGAAGAAGAAAGAAAAGGAAATGAAGGCCAACAGCAAGGTCTCCGAAGTAAAAGAGATCCGCTTTACGCCAAATACCGATGATCACGATTTTAACTTCAAGGCGAAACACGCTGAAAACTTCCTGAAGGAAGGAAATAAAGTAAAGGCCTACGTTCAGTTCAAAGGCCGTGCTATCCAGTTCAAAGACCGCGGAGAGCTGCTCTTGCTGAAGTTTGCAGAACGCCTGTCAGAATTTGGAACGCTGGAAGGTCTGCCGAAAATGGAAGGCAAGAGAATGCTTGCCATCTGGGCACCAAAGGCGCAAAAGAAGAAAAAGGCAGAAAAAAACTAAACAAAATAAGTTTTCAATATACCCCTCCACCGGCGATTTCGTCTGCGGAGGGTTTTTTTATCCCAAAAACTGAAAAATGGATATCCATGACCTCAGAACGATTTGTCCCGCCCTCCCCGGTACAGCCGAGGAAGTTAGATGGGGCAACGACCTTTGTTTCGTCAACTTTTTTCAGGCATTCCCCTTGTAAACTCTCCAATTTGCCCTATCTTTGCGACCCCAATAAAAAAGGCACGCGGGAGCCTGGAGTTCCCCGCATTTGCCCACAAGGCTCCACAAGTGTTTCGCCAGTGCGAAACCGCCAGCAGGGTATCACTGAAAATTGGACATCAAATGCCAAAGGTAAAAACCAATTCAAGTGCCAAGAAACGTTTTAAAGTAACGGGCACCGGTAAGATTACATTCCAGAAAGCGTTCAAACGCCACATCCTCACAAAGAAATCAACAAAGCGCAAAAGAGCCATGAGACAAAAAGGCGAGGTAGCACATGCAAACCTTGATTTTGTAAAAAGACTCCTTCGTTTAAAGTAATCATCCCCGTTAATTTTAAAAATCTTCAGATATGCCACGTTCAGTAAATGCGGTAGCTTCTAAAGCCCGCAGAAAAAAAATCCTAAAACAGGCAAAAGGTTTCTACGGCAAGCGTAAAAACGTTTTCACTGTAGCAAAAAACATTGTTGAAAAGGGTATGACCTACAGCTACGTAGGCCGTAAACTTAAGAAAAGAGAGTATCGCCGCCTGTGGATCGCGCGTATAAACGCCGCCGTAAGAGCAGAGGGACTCACTTATTCTCAGTTCATCCACAAGCTGAGCGAAAAAGGCATCGACCTCGACCGCAAAGTACTGGCTGACCTCGCAATGAACAACCCAGAGACTTTCAAGAACCTCGTTGGTTCAGTAAAATAATACTCCGGTTTTAAGAACCTAACGGGTGCGCAAAAACGCACCCGTTTTTTTTGTCCAATAAGTTACATTTGTATAATTATTCAAAACACAACAAATCAGCTTAACGCTCAATGAACAATACCTATCAGGAACTCGTAAAGCAGACATTCAATTTTCCGCAGGAAGGTTTTCAGGTGACGGACGGCTACCTGGAATTCAACGGACTCGACATTAAAGGCCTGATAGACAAATACGGTACGCCGATGAAGCTGACCTACCTGCCCAAAATAGGGATGCAGATAAAGAAGGCAAAAAAGATGTTTGCAGCAGCTTTCAAAAAACACAAATACCAGGGACAATACCATTATTGCTACTGTACAAAAAGTTCCCACTTCTCATTTATTGTTGAAGAAGCGTTGAAACACGAAATTCATCTCGAGACATCTTACGCATACGACATCGAAATCATCAAGAAGCTTTACGCAAAAAAGAAAGTCAACAAAGACACATATATCATCTGCAACGGCTACAAGCAAAAGCCCTACACACAACGAATAGCCAACCTTCTCAATACCGGGTTTAAAAACGTCATCCCGGTACTCGACAACAAAGACGAATTACAGCAATACAAAAAAGCAGTAAAAGTTCCCTTCAAACTCGGAATCAGGGTAGCCGCTGAAGAAGAACCAAATTTTCCTTTTTACACTTCAAGACTTGGATTCCGACCGCGTGATATCCTCGAATTCTACGTGGACAAAATAGAAGGCAACGAAGACAGGTTCCAGCTAAAGATGCTCCATATCTTTCTCAACAAAGGAATCAAAGACGATATCTACTACTGGAGTGAACTCAACAAAGTCATCAACCTCTACTGCCAGCTCAAGAAAATCTGTCCGGAGCTCGACTCAATCAATATCGGCGGTGGTTTTCCGATCAAACATTCTCTCGGTTTCGATTATGACTACCAGTTCATGATCAACGAAATCGTTCGCAATATCAAGACAACCTGCAAACGCAACAATGTCCCAATGCCGGATATCTTCACAGAATTCGGAAGCTATACCGTCGGTGAAAGCATGGCACATATCTATAGTGTGATCGGACAGAAAATGCAGAACGATCGCGAAATCTGGTACATGATCGATTCTTCATTCATCACCACACTGCCCGACACATGGGGCATCGGTGAGAGATTTCTCATGCTTCCAATCAACAAGTGGGAGGAAGAATACCAGAGAGTGGTGCTGGGCGGCATCACATGCGACAGTCATGATTACTACGATTCGGAAGAACATATCAACGAAGTGTTTCTGCCAAAGATTACCAATGGTGAGCCGCTCTACGTCGGCTTCTTCCATACCGGGGCATACCAGGATCAAATCAGCGGATACGGTGGTATAAAACACTGTCTTATTCCGTCGCCAAAACATATCATTGTTGGTCACGACAAAAACGGCAAGCTGGTAGACTGGCTGTATGCAAAAGAGCAGACCGCACAAAGCATGCTCAAGATCCTCGGATACATGTAAAACATATGTATGAAATTGAAACTTATTGCCATCGCAGCATTCCTGACTTTTGCCGTCAATACTGCAAAATCTCAATCAACTGAAGACTCGGTAAAAACTGCAGTAAATCTTTTGTTTGAAGGAATGAAAAAAGCGGACCCGGCGAAGATTGCAGCCTCATTTGGCGATAGCGCTGTGTTGCAAACCATCAGTCGCACAAAAGAAGGCAGCACAGTGATAAGAAATGTATCAGTAAAAGATTTCGCGACATCCATTGGTAAACTTGCTGCCGGTGCAGCGGATGAACAAATCAGTTTTGGAAGCATTAAAATCGATGGGCCACTGGCATCAGTATGGACCCCTTACAAGTTTTACTTCAATGGCCAGTTCAGCCATTGCGGTGTAAACTCTTTTCAAATGGTAAGAATAAACGGAGTCTGGAAAATTCAGTATCTGATCGATACGCGGAGAAAAACCAATTGCGAATAGTTATTTTTTCAGCCTGTATTTTTTGATGACTTTCGGACTGTTGAAATATTCATTCAATTCTTCTTCGGTCATATTATTTGCAATTTCAAGCGGTACATCTATCAGCTGAATCTGGGTCTGTTTCAATTCTTCCTTGAGCTTATTTGTCTTTCTTGCGATCTCCGGATCCCTTTCCCCGATAAGTGTATTGTCGCGCAGCATATACTCCAGCCTCTTGATGGAATTGCGCACGAGTGACGCCTGGTTCTGATCAAATACTTTCTGTGGTGCCACAGCCTCCTTTATAGGCACAAGGGATACACCCACGCTTGGCAGCACCTGTCCGACCTTCTTGCTTTTGTCATCGGCGGACGAAGAAAGTATGCTGCCGGTCAGCGCAGTGGTTGAACCAGTAATGTCAAAAGTGGTGCGCGTGGTCTTTACATTTTTCACACGCTTGTCGAGTTGGACAAAGCTGTATTTCAATTGAAGAATATAGCTGTTGACATTGCGGACAGTCAGATTATAATCCTGCTGCGCCAGGGGATAATTCAGCGCGTCCTTCACGATTATTTTTACGATGGCAGTATCGCGGATCTGAAACTTGTTCACGCCCACAAAACTGAGGTAAAGAATTTTTACCCTACCGGAATCCGTTTCCTTCACAAAATCAAAAGGTGGCATCCAGGTAAAATCATCGTCGCAATTCTTGACGAGTGTAAAATTTTTCAATGGAGTGTTTGCAAAAAAGGTGATGTGTTCGATTGGAAAACTGCCATTTTCGCATTGCACCCTGAAACTGACTGTATCGCCCTCTTCCACCGAAAGTGTTGTGCTGACTGATGGCTTTAACTTCGAAGAAATGATATCGGTATTGTAGAAAACGATGGTGAACGAGGTATCCGCTTTCTCTTTGGAATCGGCTAAACTCTGCACGCCTACCAATACTTTATATTCAACATCATATTTGAGTTTTCCGGAGAGAAAAAAAGATTTTTCTGCTTTGAAACTCAGCATCCCATTGTCCTTGTTTATTTTAAGACCAACCGGAGAATTTCTGAGAAACCAGTAATACTTTGACTGATCCTTGTTGATCTCGAGTTTATAGGTGATGACAGAGTCTACGTGAACAGTAAAATATGGATTGATATTGATGATCCTGAGTATGCTGTCAGGATTGGCAATTGCTGGCTCGGGAATCGTGTCGTGCTGCTGGGAAAAGGCAACCTGCGAAAAAATACATAAATAAGCCGCCAGTAAACAGAATGCCTTTCTCATGATGCATCGGTGAGTTTGTTGGAATATCCGCAATATTAATCCATTTCCGCTAAACAGGCATTCGGTGCGGCTTATTTAACTCTTTCCTAATTCATAAAGAACGTCTTTCAGCCGGTTAAGATGATTGAGATAAAACTTTTTTAACCACCATTTTGTCGCAACAAAAACGAGGCCAGACCAAAGTAAAAAACAAGTAGTATAGACGGCCATTCCAGTCAGCCAGCTGAATCCGTTGGCACCGGTAGTGGCAATTACTTCAAAGTAACCACTGACCATCCCCGTAAGAAATGCAACAGGCAGCATGATCATCGTAAAGAAAAGGTAAAGTCTCGTGAAAGTTTCGATGATGCCGATAGAATCAGCAAGGTATTGACTGGTGTCTTTTGCAGAAGATTCAAATTTTGATATTCTATAATGAAGGGAACCGAACAGCGTGCCGAAAAATACCGATAAAATAATCCCAAGCACAGCGAGCGTGATCGTATACAGGTGATCGAAATAAAATAAGAGCAATACAAAACCAATGAGGAAAACAAAACAGAGGAAAAGTTCTGTAAGCAGATTTTTCCTGATCTTTTGCATGATATCGCCCGAACGTTTACGCATTAGAAATGCCAACTGTTCTGCAGGGCGAACGGTTACTGAATCATCCAGCCTTGACTTC
>JACMLD010000142.1 GCA_014379785.1 Chitinophagaceae bacterium | reverse complement strand
TCATTATTCTTGTGCTGGAACGAACAAGAATGATCGGTGTGCTGAAAGCGTTGGGGGCAAGGGACAGGAGCATCCGGAGAATATTTTTGTACCAGGGAAGCATTATCACCATTACGGGAATCGGTGGGGGCAATCTCGTGGCACTGCTGCTTAGCTGGATGCAGCAGAAATACGGATTCATTTCGCTGCCGGAAGAAATGTACTATATCTCAAAAGCTGAAGTCCGCCTGGAATGGTGGCATGTGGTACTGGTGGATGCTGGAACTTTTATTGTCAGCTTTCTGATACTCATTATCCCAACGCTGATTGTCCACCTCATACAGCCTGTTAAAGCCATCCAGTTCAGATAAGGTGCGATAGTACAATGCCTGTTGCCACTGCTGCATTGAGTGATTCGGCGCTGCCGGTTCTTGGTATGGTCACCGGCGCATCGGACTTTTTTACCAGCGCATCGCTCACTCCCCTTGATTCATTTCCGATCACAATGATTCCTTCAGCAATCTTTCCGTAGTCAGACAAAGGTTTTCCACCAAGTACCGTCACATACACAGGAACACCCTTGGTTTGATCCAGCCAGTGCTCCGCTTCTGCATAGTGTACCCTGATTCTCGCGATACTACCCATGGTGCTCTGAACAACTTTTGGAGCAAAGCAATCTGCACAATCAGGTGTGCAGACAATTTCTGTGATGCCAAACCAATCCGCCGTACGGATGATTGTGCCGAGGTTTCCCGGATCCTGAATGCCATCCAGCAATAAAACCACACTCTGTTTCACCACGACCGGCTGCGACCACGCTGGTTTTTTTACCAGCGCCAGCACCGGGGAAGGGCTGCTGAGAAACGAAATTTTTTCAAGTTCATGATCTTTTATCTCTTCTACCTGCGTTCTGCCTGTAAATTTCAAAATCGCCTGATTGGCTTCGAGCCATTGTGCACTGGCATATAATGTCTGAATCTGGATATGCGCAGTCTGCAATAATTCGTTAATAATCTTGGGACCCTCGGCCACAAACACTCCTTCTTCATCCCTGACTTTTTTTTGGCCCAGACTTTGGATATATTTGACCTGCGATTTTGTAATCATCTTTCTTCGTTTACTCCTTTATGTTATTGCCAAAGCCGATTAGGTTAGCATGTTCTTTTTTTGTTCTCCTCATGATGGCTTCAGCTTCAGGATGTCTCACTCCCAAGAAATATCCTGTAAATAAACCTTTTGTTTTCAAAACAAATATAAATATTGAAGGAAACTTGCCGGCCGGTGAGCGATCAGACCTGGAGACACGTCTTCAGAATCAACTCGACGACAGTCTTCGCACCCGGATCGTAACGATTATTCCATTCGTGCGGCAGCTTGTAAAACCACCGTTGTTCGACAGCGGCTCTGCAGCAAAGTCTGTTCAGTACATGAATAACCTGCTTTATTCCTTCGGTTATTATAAAGCCACGGTATCCTGGGACAGTTCAATAACGGAAATTCAGGACCAGAAAAGGGTAACAGTCGACTTTTCAGTTGTACCCGGCAAGAGTTACAAGTTTGATTCGATTGCCTTTGCGCTGGAAGATTCGGTTCTTCAATCCATTGCATTGGCAAGAGCGAGCGGCACCTATCTTAAAAAAGGGGACCCCTATTCGGTGGAAATAATTTCTCTGGAGCTCGACAGGATAGTCGACATATTCCGAAACCAGGGCTTCTACAAATTTTCAAAGGACGATCTGGAGGCGCAACGGGATACGGTATTTGCTGCACTCATCGATCCTTCGCTGGATCCCTTCGAAAGACTGCAACTTTTACAGGAAGCCGAAAGACGCCAGGAAAATCCGACCATGGACGTCACCATCAAACTCCGCGACACATCTGATGCCTCGCACAGAAGAAAAT
>JACMLD010000141.1 GCA_014379785.1 Chitinophagaceae bacterium | reverse complement strand
TGGTGACTTTGTAAAAGCCGGTACTTCACTGAGTGACGGTCAGGTTGCTCCGGGCGATATCCTTTCTATCAAGGGTCCGTTCGCAGTACAGGAATATGTGGTGAATGAAATTCAGGAAGTATACCGTTTGCAGGGTGTGAAGATCAACGACAAGCACATTGAAGTGATCGTTCGCCAGATGATGAAGAAAGTTGAGATTGTTGACCCGGGTGATACCAAGTTCCTCGAAGAAGATACAGTCGACAAATTCGAATTCATCGAAGAGAATGATTTCATATTCGATAAGAAAGTTGTTACAGAACCAGGTGACAGCGGAAAACTGAAAGCAGGTCAGATTGTTACGCTTCGCGAAGTGAGAGAAGAAAATTCTATACTCCGCCGCGCCGACAAGAAACTTGCTGAATACAGAGACGCCAGCCCGGCAACATCACAGCCTTTGCTGCTTGGTATCACAAAAGCGTCACTGGGTACACAAAGCTGGATTTCAGCGGCTTCCTTCCAGGAAACCACCAAGGTCCTCAGCTCAGCAGCTATCCAGGGTAAGACCGATGACATGCTCGGATTGAAAGAGAATGTTATCACCGGTCACCCGATACCTGCAGGTACCGGTCTGAGAGAATTCGAAAACATGATTGTAGGTAGCAAAGAAGAATATGAATTGCTGCAAACAACACGTGAAGCGATGAATTTCGACGACGATGAATAATCTTTTTATGGGTAAGTAATACAGTCCCCCTGATCCATCGGGGGGGCTTTTTTGTTGCCCCTTAAACCTCTATTTTAACAATTCTATTTTTAGCAAAGATTCTAACTTGCCACAAACAATCATTGCATGAAACAACTTTCCTTATTATTGAGTGTCGTATCGCTTATTGCAGTTGCAATATAGTTCAATTTGATCTTTTCGGAAAAGCACCCCGAGAAAAACAATGTCAAACAAACTTCTGGCACCGCTGCTGCTTCCCAGAATTTCAGCATTGCATATTTTGAGATGGATTCTCTCGAAAATAACTTCGACTATATCAAAGAGCTGATGACCAATATCAGCGATAAGGAAAGAAAGCTGGTGGGTGACCTCACCTCGCTGCAGAAAAAATTTCAGAACCGTGCAGGTGAATTGCAACAGCGCGCGCAGACCATGACACAGTCAGAGGGTGAAGCTGCCAACAGGGAGATCATGGACATGGATCAGCGCCTGAAGGAAAGAAAAAATCAGATCGATCAGGAACTGTTCGAATACAAGAATTCGCTCCTCCAGGATGCGAGGAACAAGATCGAGAACTACCTCAAGGACTATAATAAGCAAAAAGGGTATAGCTATATCTTTTCTTACGAGCCCGGCTTTATATACTACCGTGATTCTATCTATAATATCACGCCTGATCTCGTCAGAGGGCTGAACGGTTTGTACAAGCCGAAGAAATAAAAATCATTTCTTATCTTGGGGTATGACTGAAAATACCTCCTCATTTAAACCTTCCCTCGGATTGTTTGACGCCACCATGGTGGTGGCGGGCTCCATGATCGGATCAGGAATCTTCATTGTCAGTGCAGATATCACACGCAATGTAGGCAGCGCAGGCTGGCTGATTGTGGTTTGGCTCATCACCGGCTTCATGACCATCACCGCGGCAGTAAGCTATGGCGAGCTGAGTGGTATGTTTCCAAAAGCAGGTGGACAGTATGTTTACCTGAAGGAATCCATCAATCCGCTTGCAGGGTTTCTGTATGGCTGGAGCTTTTTTGCTGTGATACAAACTGCAACCATCGCTGCCGTTGGCGTTGCCTTCTCGCGGTTTACCGCCTATCTGATACCGGAGGTAAGCGAAAAAAATGTGCTCACAACCATACCCATCGGTTTTACGGATCTGAAAGTTTCAGCAGGACAATTGCTTGCCATTGCAGTGATAGTATTGCTGACATTTATAAATACAAAGGGGATAAAGGCGGGCAAGATCATTCAGACATTTTTTACCTCTACTAAACTACTCGCACTTTTTGGGTTGATCATCTTCGGATTTTTCCTCGTAAAGGAAAACTTCTGGGCTTCCAACTGGCAGGATGCCATGCATTCGCGCCAGGCAGTGCCCGACGCCGCGGGCAACCTTGTACCCGGAAACTGGATGGACATCAGCGGACTTGTTTTGCTGGGAGCCATCGCAGCATCGATGACCGGATCAGTATTCAGCAGTGATGCGTGGAATAACGTGACTTTTATAGCCGGCGAAATAAAAAATCCCAAACGAAATATAGGCCTGAGCTTATTCCTGGGAACACTGATTGTAACGATCATATATGTTGCTACCAACCTGATGTATCTCTATGTGCTCCCGCTGAGCCAGGTTGCTTTTCCTGAAGACGACCGCCTGGCGGTGGCCGCCGCGAAGGCCATATTTGGCAGTGCAGGGCAGACCATCATCGCATTGTTGATCATGGTCTCCACTTTTGGATGTATAAACGGCCTGGTACTTGCCGGCGCAAGGGTTTACTATACCATGGCCCAGGACGGACTCTTCTTCAAAAAAGCAGGATTACTCAATAAGAACGCAGTTCCTCAGTGGGCACTATGGGCACAGTGCCTGGTGGCCTGTGTCCTTTGTCTGAGTGGAAGCTATGGACAGCTGCTCGACATGATCTCATTTGTGGTGGTTATATTTTATGTGCTTACCATTGCTGGCATTTTTATTCTGAGAAAGAAAAGACCAGATATTGAGCGCCCCTACAAGGCATTTGGCTATCCTTTTTTACCGGCGCTATACATCTTAATGGGACTTACATTCTGTATTCTACTGATAATTTATAAGCCATTATTTACCTGGCCGGGTCTGATCATCGTTCTGCTCGGTGTACCTTTGTATTATATAGCGTTAAATAGAAAGAAATAAGGGGAGGAAAGAAAGTTCTTAGTTCATGGTTTATAGTTCTTGGTGGCACTCTGAGCGTGCGGTCACCTGAGCGGAGCCGAGGGGTCCCCGGCCGGTACTCAGTGTAATAGCAGGGGATACCTCGGCTAAGCTCGGCATGACGGACTCACCGCTTATAGCGCTGCCACTACAAACTATAAACCATGAACTAAGAACTTTCTTTCCCCCCTCAAATAAAGTTTCATGGATTTCAATAACCTCTTCTCTTCCTTTTCAAATATCAAAGTCGGCGTAGTAGGCGACCTCATGCTCGATACCTACTGGTGGGGGCATGTGGAGCGGATTTCACCAGAAGCGCCGGTACCAGTGGTAACGCTTGACAAAAAAGAATTGAGAATCGGCGGTGCGGGGAATGTTGCACTCAACCTGATTTCGCTGGGAGCGCCAACAGCAGTTTTTTCTGTCATAGGGGAGGACGAAACGGGCAAAGAACTCGACCGAATGCTGGCAGATAGCGGCATTGACACATCATACCTGATCTGCAGTCACCGCAGAATCACTACAAACAAAACACGCATCATCAGCCGCAACCAGCAGATGATGCGACTGGATTCTGAAATATCTGAAGATCTCAATGCTGACGCAGAAGAAGCCCTGATAGCGAGAGTCAGGGATTATATAGTCAACGAAAAACCAGCAGTCATCATTCTCGAAGATTACAACAAAGGTGTACTAACGGAGAAGGTCATACGAGAAGTGATACATATTTGCAAACAGAACAATGTCATTACCACCGTTGATCCAAAACGCAGGAACTTTTTCGCCTATCGCGGAGTGACGATTTTTAAGCCAAACCTCAAAGAAGTAAAAGACGGTCTCAATTTGCTTCTTGAAGACATCAATATTGCTGCCTTGAAAAATATTCACCAGCGTCTGGCAGATAAACTGGGACATGAGATTTCATTCATCACCTTATCAGAGCACGGCGTTTATTACGAGAAAGACGGTGCTGCGGATATCATCCCATCACACTTTAGAAATATTGCTGATGTGTC
This sequence comes from Chitinophagaceae bacterium, assembly GCA_014379785.1. Taxonomy (GTDB): domain Bacteria; phylum Bacteroidota; class Bacteroidia; order Chitinophagales; family Chitinophagaceae; genus JACMLD01. The sequence goes on along the minus strand of JACMLD010000141.1, from coordinate 2,090 downwards.
AGGTGCAGGCGATACGGTTATCGCAGTGGCATCCCTGTTGTATGCGGCGTCTAAAGATGTAAGGCTGATGGCAGAGGTCGCCAATATCGCAGGCGGACTTGTCTGCGAGACGGTGGGAACGATTGCCGTCAACAAAGAACAGCTGCTGGAAGAATGCAGACAGCTGCTCACGGATCAATTCTAAAAAAATGAAAAAATTTACACTGGCAATACATGGGGGAGCGGGTACCATTCTGCAAACCGATATGACTCCGCAACTGGAAGCGTCGTATCAGAAGGGTCTGCAGCTGGCGCTGGACAAGGGTTTTGAGGTACTGGAGTTGGGTGGTTCGGCAGTTGAGGCAGTAAACGCAGCTGTGATAATTCTTGAAGATGATATTCTCTTCAATGCAGGAAGAGGTTCTGTATTCACCAAAAAAGGACAACAGGAAATGGACGCAGCCATCATGGATGGCAGCAACCTTGCAGCCGGCGCAATCGCCGGAGTGAGAAACATACGGAACCCGGTCCAGCTGGCAACTGAAATTATGCTGCACAGCGATCATGTTTTTCTGGCCGGAGCGGATGCCATTGATTTTGCGCTGAGACAAGGAATCAAAATGGAGGCTGATGATTACTTTTTTTCTCAGTTCCGCTACGATCAATGGAAACAAATGCGCGATACGGACAATAGCGCACTCGACCATGGCAATCAGGCCGTCGAAAGTCTGATGAAAGGGAAGAAATTTGGAACCGTAGGCGCGGTAGCATGTGACCGGCAGGGTAATGTAGCCGCGGCCACCAGTACCGGGGGTATGACAAATAAAAAGTTCGGCCGCATCGGTGACACGCCGATCATCGGTTCGGGAAACTATGCAAACAATAAAACCTGCGCCATCAGCTGCACCGGCCACGGAGAAATTTTTATAAAGGCGGTGGCTGCTTACGATGTGAGCGCAATAATGGAATACAAAGGCCTTAATCTGCAGGAGGCCATGGACCTGGTGGTGAACAGGAAACTGGTAGAAATGGGTGGCGAAGGAGGAATGATAGGGGTTGATGCGCTTGGAAACCATTCAATGCCCTTTAATAGCGCGGGAATGTACCGGGGGGCAAGAAGCAGCGACGGTACCAACCAGGTGCTTATTTACCGCAATTAACTGTGTTCTTTCTATCACTATTTTCCCATCTTTGTAGAGATGGAAAAATATGCCGTAATAGTGGCCGGTGGCTCTGGTCTGAGAATGGGTACAAGCGTCCCCAAGCAATTCCTGGTAATTCGTGGTAAGCCTGTGCTGTGGTACACGCTGACAGCATTTCTGCAGGCTTTTGATGATATCAATATCATTCTTGTTCTCCCTGCCGATCATATTGAAACAGGCAGATCGATCATACGCTCCACCAGCCACCCTGATCGTATATGGATGACCGTTGGAGGTGATACCCGGTTTGAATCTGTGCAGAACGGCCTCTCACATATCAGCAAACACTCCATCATTTTTATTCATGACGGTGTTCGGTGTCTCGCCACACCTGAACTGATCAGGCGATGTTACGCCGAAGCCATTGACAAAGGAAACGCCATTCCCGCCGTATCCGCTGTTGACACCATCAGGCTGATGACATTAAACGGAAGCGAGCAAATCGACCGCAACAGGGTAAGGATCATTCAAACGCCACAGACTTTTTTCTCCGATCTCATCAAAGCCGCATTTGCACAGGATTACAACGAATCATTTACCGACGAAGCCAGTGTGGTCGAAAGACTCGGCGTGAAGATAAACGTCATAGAAGGTGAGGACACCAATATCAAGATCACAAAACCAATGGATTTGCTGGTAGCAGAAAAAGTGCTTGAAGAACGCGGTTTTGAATAGTCAGCCATGATCAAGTCCATCCTGAAACAGATACTACGCGCAACCAATCTCTATTATCCGCTTCAGGGTACCTACGTCCGCATCATCGCCAATCTTCGGAGACGCAATCTGAAGAAAAAATTTGAACCATTCAAAGGAAGTGGGTTCACCTGCAATTTTTGCGGGTCTTCCTATTCGAAATTTGAGTCCTGGGATCCACCGGGTGCAGATGCCGAAGCACTGGCGAGAAATAAG
>JACMLD010000140.1 GCA_014379785.1 Chitinophagaceae bacterium | reverse complement strand
TTATTCAGTTCATTGTCCAGCACCCTTGCTTTTACATTGTCGTTGAGCTGAATATTCAGAATGTTTTTTATGACCCTCTTAATATCCTCGTCAAAGATAGGGCAGGTAGCTTCTACACGGTGATCAAGATTTCTCACCATCCAGTCTGCCGAAGATATGAACACTTTATCCTTTCCTCCGTTGTTGAATATGAAGACACGGGCGTGTTCGAGATACTCGTCGATGATGCTGATCGCTTTTACTTCTGTCTTAAATTTTTTGTTTTGCGTATGCATACATATGATACCGCGAATGATCAATTTGATTTCTACGCCCGCCCTGGCTGCATCATAGAGTTTCATGATGAGCTCCTCGTCTGAAAGGGAATTCATTTTAAGCAGGATGGACGCCTCTTTGCCGCGTTCCGCAAGGCGGATCTCTTTGTCGATCATTCTGATCAGTTCGCGCCGCAGACTATCCGGACAGGGGATAAGTGACTGGCAGATTTTGAGCAGACCCGCGTTCTCTTTTGGTTTTTCGAGGTAGGCAAAAAGTCTGTTTACGTCTGCCATGATACTTCTGTTGGCAGTGAGCAGGCAATGGTCGCCGTAGAGCGTGGCCGTTTTTTCGTTGAGGTTACCGGTGCTCACAAATCCGTAGTGCGTGGTGTAGTTATTTACACGTTTTTTTATAAGACAAAGTTTGGCATGGACCTTCAGATTCGGATTGCCGAGTAATACTTTCACGCCTTCTTCTTCCAGTTTTTCTTTCCATTCCAGATTCGCTTCTTCGTCGAATCGCGCCCGCAGTTCAATCATAACCGTTACATTTTTTCCATTTCTCACGGCATTGATGAGTGCGTTTATGACTTTCGAGTTGGAGGCGAGGCGGTATGCAGTTATCTTGATAGCAGTGACATCCGGATCCATCGCGGCTTCTCTCAGCATATCTATCACAGGCGCGAAGGAGTGGTAGGGAAAGTTCAGCAGAATGTCTTTCTGCAGCACTATATCAGTAACTCTTGAACTGCCCAGCAGCAGGGAATGCGTGAATGGTCTTTTGCGCTGACTTTTCTTTGCGAATACATCGGGGAAATCCATGAAGTGCCGGAAGTTGTGAATTCTGCCGCCGGGTATCAGGTTGTCTTTTTTTGACAGATTGAGTCGCCGCATGATGTACTCGAGCAAACCCGGGTCGATTTCTTTGTCGTACACAAACCGGACTGGTTTTCCTTTTCTCCTGTTTTTTAAACCTTTCTCAATCTTTTGAATCAGGGAAGTGGAGATATCCGCATCCATGTCAATCTCAGCGTCTCTTGTAACCTTGAATATCCAGGATTCAAATTTGTTGTATCCGAAATACGAGAAGATCGAGGAGAGGTTGAATCGCACAATGTCTTCCAGAAGAATAATATGGTGTTCTCCCGGATTTTGAGAGGGGAGTATGACAAAGCGGCCGAGGACCCGACTCGGAATTTCTATCAGCGCATATTTTTGTTTGTAGGCGTTGTCGCGGCTGCTCATGAGTACCGCCAGAAAAATGGATTTATCGCGCAGGTAGGGAACTTCCCGGATGCTTTCGATCATCAGTGGAATAATATTGGAGCGCACCTCCTCTTCGAAGTATTTCTGGACAAAGAGCCGTTGTTCTTTGTTGAGTTGTTTTTCGTTCACCAGGAATATTTTCTCCTGTTGCAGTTCTTTGAATATCTCATCCCAGATGCGGTTGAATTCATTTTGCTGACTGAGAACCGTGTGTTGTATTTCGTCCAGTATCTTTTCGGGGCTTTCTTCCATGTGCATGGTTTCCCTGGGCTTTACCGTTTTTACCGAAAGCTCTATCATTCTTTTCAGGGTGGCCACCCGGACCCTGAAAAATTCGTCCATATTATTTGAAAATATCCCCAGAAATTTGAGCCTTTCCCTTAGGGGCACTGACTGGTCGGATGCTTCCTGGAGCACCCTGGCGTTAAATGCGAGCCAGCTGATATCCCTGACAATTGTTTTCTTTTTCATGATTATTCTTTGGCGGAAACGTCCAAATTAGTAAATAATTAATTTACAGCATGTTCCGCTCTGACAGCTCTTCAAAAAGAGGTGATAAATTAATATTAATTTATTTTTGAAAATTCGTTGCATTTTACGACCTTTGCCGTCCTAAATTTTGTACGTCATGGCTAGAGTATGTCTAATAACGGGTAAGGTGCCGGTGAGCGGAAATAAGGTTTCCCACTCAAACATCAAAACCAAGCGTCGTTTTTTACCCAATTTGCAGACCAAACGTTTCTTTTTGGCTGAAGAAGACAAATGGATTACTATAAAACTGTCTACTGAAGGCATCCGCACCATCAACAAGAGAGGTTTGTATCCAGTAGTAAAAGAGTTGAGAGCGAAAGGAGTTCATATCTAATATTATTAAAATCGCATAACAATGGCAAAGAAAGGCAGCAGGGTTCAGGTGATTTTGGAGTGTACCGAACATAAAAACAGCGGTAAGCCAGGCACAAGCCGCTACATTACCACCAAGAACAAGAAAAACACCCCTGAGCGTATTGAACTGAAAAAGTACAATTCTACGCTCAAGAAGGTTACTGTTCACAAGGAAATCAAATAATAATTTAATTCAGATATACTCATGGCAAAAGCAGCTAAAACCGCGATAAAATCCAAAGACCAGAAAGCGGCATCAGACGCGAAAAACTGGACAAAGGTCATCAAGGCGGTACGCAGCCCTAAGACTGGCGCGTATACTTTCAAAGAACAAATCGTTCACAAAGACAAGATCAAGGATTTCCTGGCTGCAAAATAGCCTGAATGACAATATTTAAAGAAAAGCTGTTCTGATTATTTATCGGGACAGCTTTTTCCGTTTCATTATCAAATACCTGCCTAGTATGGGACTTTTTGACAAACTCTTCGGAAAAAAGGAAAAGGAAAAAGAAACGCTTGACCAGGGTCTGCAAAAGACCAAAGAAGGATTTCTTTCCAAAATAACCAAGGCAATTGCCGGCAAAAGCACCGTTGATGAAGAGGTGCTGGACAATCTGGAAGACGCATTGGTAAGTGCCGATGTCGGGATTGATACCACGGTTCAGATCATCGAGAGAGTCGAAAAAAGAGTTTCACGCGACAAGTATCTCAACACATCCGAACTCAATAAAATATTACAGGAAGAAATTGAGGCAATACTGGTAGATGCGCCGGGTACAAACCGTTACAGTTTCGATTCACAACTCCCCGCCAAGCCATATGTAATCCTCGTTGTTGGAGTAAATGGTGTGGGCAAAACAACCACTATTGGTAAACTCGCGCATAATTTTAAATCAGCGGGCAAGTCAGTTCTTCTCGGCGCCGCAGATACATTCCGTGCAGCGGCAGTTGATCAGCTAACGATCTGGAGCGAAAGGGCAGGGGTGCCTATAGTTAAACAGGACATGGGTTCAGACCCTGCAGCCGTTGCATTTGACACGGTGCAAAGCGGGGTGTCGAGAAACAGCGACGTCATAATTATAGATACAGCGGGAAGATTGCACAACAAAGCCCATTTGATGGATGAACTCACTAAGATCAAGCGGGTGATGCAGAAAGTGATACCCAACGCACCACATGAGGTGATGCTTGTGCTGGATGGTTCGACCGGTCAGAACGCCCTTGAGCAGGCAAAACATTTTACCGCTGCTACCGATGTAACGGCCCTGACGATTACCAAGCTGGACGGCACAGCCAAAGGAGGCGTGGTGCTGGCGATTGCCAATCAGTTTAAAATTCCTGTGAAATTTATAGGAATGGGAGAAAAGATGGAAGATCTGCTTGTATTTGACAAACACGAATTCGTCGACAGCCTTTTCAATCTCGAAAGAAAATAGCTATCTGTTGGCCTGAAATCTTCAACTCATTGTGACGACTTTCGCAATTTTGTGTACTGTAGATTGTGATTGTGGTTATTTCTTCCCACTGTCTTTTTAAATATCGGGCGTCTCTGATGCTACACGGTCAGAAATAAAAAATTTTTTCCATTTTTTTTTGAAATATGGGCCACCGTATTTTTCTCATCTACTTCGGTTTATAAGCTTATAGTTTTCAAGAATCGAAGTTTGCACCCCATCCAGATTTATAGAAATCGGAAAGCTGTCATCTTGTTATCTACACAATGATTTTCTATCAATAGCCGAATTACTCTTTAAGAAAATGTTAATCTGGCATACTTTTTTCGGATTAATAATCATCTTTCTTTCTATCCAACCAATCGGAAACCTCCCTTTAAAGCTTGTCCAAACACCAATTCCCTGCATCATGCGGGCCAAACAAGTATTGTAAACTATAAAATAGATTACCTCTATGAACTCAGCTCGATTAGTAGCCTCGACCCTCTGTGTCCTTACCATTGCATTTGTAAGTTGCGGCAAAGACAATGATGCCCAGCCAGCGTACACACCGCAGCCATTGCTGAACAAGTACGACAGCATTGTAGAAACCTCTTCTCCTGTACTTAGTATTGACCCGACTGACATCAACGGAAATGTTGCATCGTCATATGTAGCGCTTCCTTCATTGTATTCCAGTACTACCAAAAAGTATCCGTTGATTATTTTTATGCATGGCACTGAGGAACTTGGTTCATCAGAAGCTGAACTGCCAAGAGTGCTCAATGTTGGACTTGGAAAAAAACTCCGTGATAAATCATTTCCTGCAAACACGGTTGCGTTTAATGAAAACAATGCGTTTGTTGTATTGCTTCCGCAATTTAAAAAATGGCCGACACCCGCAGAGATCAGTAGTGTGATTGACTATGCAGTTTCTAAATATCGTGTGGATGCACGGAGGGTATATCTCTCTGGTGTGAGCATGGGTGGTGGAATGGTTTGGGATGCTGGTTCAGAATACGGTGATAAAGTAGCTGCGGGCGTGGCTTTCAGCTCAGTCACATATATTAAGGAACCGGGATGTAAAAGTATTGCAGATAAAAATGTTGGACTTTGGGTATTTCATAATTCCAGTGATGAAGTGTTTCCCGCAACCACCATTTCAACTTATATAGATCTTGTAAATAAATACAAGCCAAGAACTTCAGCAAGAAAAACCATATTCCAACAGGCAGGTCATGATACCTGGACCAAAGCAGACAATCCATCTTACAGGGAAGATGGAAAAAACATCTACGAATGGATGCTGCAATTTTACAAGCCCTAGTTTTTTATACCGTACCATTTAAAATGGCAGAGAGATTTATTCTTCTCTGCCTTTTTCATTTCGAGCGCAACGAGAAATCCCGATGGATAATTCGAAACTAATGATCGGGATTTCTCGCTGCGCTCGAAATGATTGTAGACTTCATTGCACAGATCAATACTGTCTGATTGTTTTTTCAAGGGAATAGTTTTTGTATTTAGTCTAATAGGTTTTCAAAGGATATTGGATTTCAAACGGGGCACGATTTCTATCGAGCCCCTCTTCATTTAAAAGATATTTATTTATTCTTCTCCTATCTCGTGGTAATCACACCCTTGCGTTGCCATCGTAGTTTTACTAGTAGCAAAACGCTATGATCCCACCAAAATGCAGTTTATCTTTGGCTTTCTATTAAGTGCATGCGCCGGCTATAACTGAAAAGCCTAAACGTCCGTACCCCCCGGCTCAATGCACACCTGCCAATATCCCCTGACTAATCATTGTTGATAAATCCAAACCCTCCGGGTCGGCATTGTTTTACCCAAAAACTAAAACGATGTTGAATTCACATTTGACCAGGATCGTTCTCTCTGTTCACTTCTTTTTTTTCTTAGGTTTACCTGCAGGCAAACAGTTCTTTGCTGCAGAAACCAATGATACGAATACCATAGCATCTGAGTCGCGCAATGACGTCACTATGGTTCACCTCAACAAAAACGTGGCAGCGTTTGTAAAAAGCTACATCAGGAAGAATGATGAAACGCTTGCCAGAGTAAAAGAGAAAAGCAAACTCCATTTTGGAATGATGGATTCTATGTTTATCCGTTACAAGTTGCCGGTAGAATTAAAATACCTGGCCGTAGTGGAATCTGAATTGAATCCGAGAGCTGTTTCAAGAGTTGGCGCTGTGGGTCCCTGGCAATTTATGCCGAAAACAGCCGTTCTGCTCGGACTGAAAGTAACGGCAAAGTATGATGAGCGCAGACTGTACAAAAAAAGTACAAAAGCCGCAGCAATCTATCTTCGTGATCTGCACAATGAGTTTGGTGACTGGTTACTTGTACTTGCTGCATACAATGCAGGTCCCGGACCGGTTTATAAAGCCATCAAAAAATCGGGCAGCAGAAATTTCTGGAAACTGCAATATCACCTGCCGGAAGAAACGCGATCGCATGTGAAGAAAATCATTGCAACACATTACTATTTTGAAGGACAGGCCAGCCTTGTGATCAGGTAACTATTAGACATATTGAGAGTACTGAACCATTTGGTGAGGTATTCTCAATTTTCTTTTTCGGGTATTACAATCGTGATCGCGGCAGGCAGGAGCTCAGCATCTATATTTGAAACTTTACCCAGGTATTCTCCATCCACCTGGAAATGTGCTTTCTTTCTCGAGTTGATTTTTAATGACCTCGTTTGCAGCACTTCGGTTTTTTCTCTGTTATATGGCTGATGAGAAACCATCATTTTAAAGATTTCCGAAAACGAAACTTTCTTCACAATCACTACTTCAAAAAGTTCGTCATCCAGTTTTCCATCCGGATTCACAGTAGCTCCGCTGCCATAACGGGTCGCATTTGCAATCACAATCATCGCTGCATTCTTCCTGATGTCTTTTCCAGCAACTTTCATCGAGGCATCCATTTTTGAATGCTGCCAAAGCACTTTCCATGCAGCTTTTACATAAGCCCACATGCCACGTTTATTTCCCGATTCAAATTTTTTCACTACAAAAGCATTGAATCCGATATCACTGAGATGTATGCAAAGCTCATCATTGATTCTGATGGCATGAATTTTCATAGTATTGGAGCTGTGAGATGTTTCGAGCGCAGCTTCGGTTTTGACCGGAATCCCGAGTTCCTTCGCCATGCCGTTGGCAGAGCCGGCAGGAATGATTCCTATCGGCATACCGGTGTTAATGGTCAGTTCAGCAATCAGTTTCACCGTGCCATCACCCCCGACCGCCATCATGCGGTCCGGCTTGAAAGTCTCCATTTGTTCCCTGATAGTTTCCGGAGGGCAGGAATCGGGCAGCTGAAAAATCTGTATTTCTTCAGGACGGTTGGCGAAATAGGTTTCTATTTGCTGTTTCCAATCTGTATCATTCTTGCCTGAACCGGGATTAATAACAAAGAGAATTTTTAGGAGCATAATAAAAAAGGGTTATTCAAAACAATTAAAAATAGCGAATTGGCATCGAACAACAGATACGTAAAAATTTATCATGGCTATGGTCATGCCCATGATCTGCAAGTCTTCGGTCATGTGCTGGCAGACAGACCTGTGACGCGCAAAAAGTATTCCTCCAGTTATTTTGCCAATATCATCCACCTGCTTCGCTTGTTTTTTGTTAAACCCATTCCCCTTGCCCCCCTTACGCTGGAGTTCAACAGTCAGACAGTAAACGGCAAGTCGGAAACAGATGGCTTTTTCAAATTTGAATGGGCTGCCGAAGGCGATGTGCCGGCGGGATGGCACGAGGTAGCCGTGGCACATCAGAATGATGGCGCTACAATTGAAAACACGGGTGAAATATTTGTGCCTCATATTACCCAGTTTGGATTTATATCAGACATTGATGATACAGTGATGGTATCACATTCTGCTACGATCGGCAAAAGATTGAGGGCTTTATTTACCGCCAATCCCCGCACAAGAGAAGTGTTCCCTGATGTTGGCGAGCATTACAGCCTGCTGTCTATGGCGCACACCGAGCCCGAGGCTCCCAATCCATTCTTTTATGTTTCCAGCAGCGAATGGAACTTGTATGATTACCTGCTGGAAGTCTTTCGTTTTAATAAACTTCCCGAAGGGGCCTTTCTGTTAAACCAGATAAAACGCTGGTACCAGCTTTTTAAGACCGGCAAAACAACACATGAAGGGAAACTGTTGAGGGTACTCAGGATACTCGATGCCTTTCCCAACCAGAAGTTTATTTTGCTGGGCGACAGCACCCAGAGTGATCCCGCGATCTATCATAAAATTGCGGAAAAATATCCCGACCGCATTCATGCCGTTTACATCAGAAACGTTCATAAACCGAAGGAAGAAGCAACCAGAACCCTTCTGAATGACCTTTCCAACAAAACAGGCATACAGTGCTGTTTCTTCATTCATAGCAATGAAGCCATTGCACACTCGAGAAGTATTGGTCTTATTGACTAATGGTTTCCACCTAAAGGGCATCGAAAAGAAGACTTAGTACACCTATAATTAGTGAGCATCGGATAGGTTTACCCGTCTCGCTTCGTTTATGGCGTGATGAGAAATCTGATTATTATTTCCTGGTTTGCATTGCTGTCTGCCGGCATCGGGTTCATATTCTGGCATTCAGAATGGAAGTATAGTCTGCCCACCCCGAAACCCTCGGGACTAAAGGAGGTAGGCATCGGCGGAAATATAGATATTGGGTCTATCCTGCCGGATAATGAAAGTGGCCCCGTCTTCCTTCATTTCTACAATCCCGACTGTCCATGCTCCCGGTTTAACCTTCCGCATTTTCGCGAAATAGTCCTTACACATGGCAGAAACGTCCGTTTTGCGGTTGTACTGATGACCGAAAAGAAATATACCGATGATGAGGTGAAGAAGAAACTGCAACTTGACATCCCAATCCTGCGCGACACTTCAATAGCCGCCACCTGCGGAGTCTATTCAACACCCCAGGCCGTCATCTTAAGTGCTGATGAGAAAATTTATTACCGGGGCAACTATAACAAAAGCCGGTATTGCTCGGATGAATCAACCAGCTATGCGAAAATCGCTTTGAATCAACTGCGACATAATCAAACTCAGAGAATATACGACAAGTATGCTCTAACAGCATATGGATGCCAACTACCAAACTGTACAAAATGAATGCCTTAATAAACCAGATAGAAAATACGGAAGATGCATATGCTGCAAACTATCTGACTGCAATTAAAAAAAGATCCGACAAACTGATTGATTATTTTCTGGCGTCTTTTTTTGTTTTTGGGATCTTTCTTTCAATATTCTATGATACGGTTTTTGTAGCAGTAACGGTCGGAGGCCTTTCTCTCGCAGCCTACTATTCGGCAAAACTTCTTTCTCCACGCACAAACCTTTATCAGTACGTACTGAGTGCAGTACTCGCTTTGTTCATGTCGCAATTTATTTATCAGATGCACGGAATGTTTGAAATGCATTTTTTTGCATTTATCGGAAGTGCGATACTGATAACCTATCAGAACTGGAAACTGCAGTTACCAATTGTAATTGTAGTCCTGCTTCATCACGCTGCCCTCAATTACCTACAGTTCGCAGGAGTGGAGGGGATATACTTTTCACCTTCTGAAGCGCTGGACAGGTATGCTTTCAGTTTTCACCTTGTACTGGCTGCCATCATTTTTTTTATCTGCGGTTTATGGAGCTACCAGTTGAAGAAAGTGGGTCTTATTCAGGTGGCACAATCGATTGAAATGAGCCGACTACATAGAGAAGCGGTCATCAGTAATGAGAGGAAGAAGAATCAGGAAGCACTGCAACTGGCCTATATAAATGCAGAGAAAGCAAGACAGGAGGCAGAACTCGCCAATCAGGCAAAAAGTGTTTTTCTCGCCACCATGAGCCATGAAATCCGCACACCGATGAACGGTGTGATTGGAATGTCTTCGCTGCTTGCTGAAACATCGCTCTCTGACGAGCAGCGCATGTACACCCAAACGATTTCCACCTGCGGTGAAAGCCTGCTTAACGTAATAAATGATATCCTGGATTTTTCGAAAATCGAGTCCGGTAATATCGAACTCGAAGAGCTTGATTTCAATCTGCGGATATG
>JACMLD010000017.1 GCA_014379785.1 Chitinophagaceae bacterium | reverse complement strand
TCTGGTGAGAAAAACTGATATAGTTATTAAGCGAACTGTAATCGCGGTCACCGATTGAATCTTTGTAAAGACCCTGAAACGTTGGCTGGGTATAAACATAGTCGCTGCCAATATTCATCCGGATGAAGCTTCTGCCCTTACTCAGGTTCAGCGGAACGCTCAGTCCGCCCCGCATCTGAAGTTCGTTGAAATAAATGCGGTTCCCCCTGTACCGGGCGCGCCGATCCATGGTATAGTCCACCCCCGCCCTGATGTATGGAAAAAGGCCACCGTAAACAGTATTGAATCCGAATTGCTTGTATTGTTCTGTTCGGTTATACGTGAACGAAAGTTCGGACTGCAGGGTATTGAGTACGTTTTCTCCTAAAATCGAAAAACTGTAGTTGGGGTCATCCACCAATGGTCTTAAACTGTGAAAATTGAAAGGTCTCGTTAATTTCGGGTATGTATCCTCGCTATATGACTTCCCGGAATCAATAGAGTAAAGCTTACCAGACGCAACATCACCCGTGAGTACCGCCGCATCTGTCGGTTCAACATTCCACTCCTGCTCGGTCATTTCTGCCCAGCCCCTTGCATTTACCTGATTTTCCTGCAGTTTAAATCCACCGGCTGTAAAGCTGCTGAATATCAGTTTGTCTGGCAGGAACACCGGCTGATAAGCTCCTTGTCCACCGGTTGCGCTGGCTACCCTGAACAGTTTTTTTTGAGATTGTACCAAAGCGAATACTGATTCGGTTTTTTTGTCGGTAGCAGAAAAAAAGATGGTGTCCCCGACAACCGATGGAAATGCGATGATTCTTTTTCCCGGCGGAGTCAGCTGAACCGATGAACCATCAGAAAGGTCAATACTCACTATCGTCATATCCCCTGCCGCTGTTCTTACTGCAGAAATCACCCGGTTGCTGCCGGCGAACCTGGGATAGGTATAAAAATAATTTTCAGGATTTGGAAAGGCCTTTAGCAACGCACCTGTATTGCCATCCAGCAAATGAAGAAAACTTTTTCCTCCGGGCTGCACATCGACTGCAATGATTTTGTTATCCCCGCTGATGTCTGGTGAAAAGTATCTTGAGCGATGCGTCAGCGTTTGCTGCTTACCGGTAGCGACATCGAGTACCTGCAATTCATTGTAATCGGTCCAGCCCCACCGCGGGTGCTGACGACGTGAAGCATAAACAATTTTCCCGTTTTTAAGACTAAAATGATTGTCAAGTGAAACATCCCTGACCCGAATAATGGATTCAGTGCGCTTCCCGTTTTCTGTACTTCGTTTCACAAAGGCCGGAATATTCTTATATCCTGACCTGACGTATATAATGGAGTTTCCATCTTCCGTGATGGCGGGAAATTCTTCATCCATATAAGGCCGGCGCTGCCTGTTGACCTGCGGCGTAGTTTCCGATTCATTTTTAAACCCGTTGATGGCCTCAGTACGAAACTGGTTAAAAGAAATGTTTCCATGTTTTTTTATTGCGCGCTGAAATGGATAAAACAATCCTTTGTAAGCCGCTGCATCGCCGGTTACATCCTTCCAGAAACCGGCCCCATATTTTTGTCTGCCGTATGTTACGAACATATAGCCCAGCCTGTAATGATCCGGAACAAAATCGCGCAAGGATCCATTTCGCAGTTTCATATAACTGTAGTCGAGACCCTCCGACCAAAGGGCCCGATAATCATTGAAAAAAAATGGTACCCTCCCGCGTCCCTGTGTACTCACCAGCGTCTCCTGAAAAACCGCGTCGCCCTCCCAGAACCAGTTTGGAACCGCAGCGGCGTTTGCCAGTGCCTGGCCCTGCTGACCAAACAAAATCCTAAACACCCTCGACAAGCCCACATTGAAGTTGTTGTATTGCTGCACATGTCGGTATTCATGCACAGCCAGCATATCGAGCCAGGAAATCGAACCCAGGTCAAAACTATTCTGGGCCGGCGTTAAATACAACTCGCTCCTGAAAGGACCCATCGTCACATATGCATTTGCAATCGTCGTGGATGGCTGCAGCACAATATTGATTTTCTGTTCTCTTGTCCCGATTGTTGGCAGGGTTAGATTTTTGAGTCCCGATACCACCGCGGCGACTCTCAACCCGGCGCTGTCAAAACCTTTTGGATAAATCACTCTTACCCCTTCACCGTTTATCTGACGAAATTTTACCGATGGCCGGAACCCTCCAAACTGCTGGGCAGAAACCGAAACACAAAAAAAGAGAAAGAAAGCAGGCAGAAGAATGAGTTTCATAAGTAAATACAATGTTTTTCAAGTTACTTATTAAATCCAAATATCTTTATCACGAAAAGTTCAATCATGTTATTACTGGCACTGGCCGTAGCCCCTGGGATTGCAATCATGTGGTATATTTATCTGAAGGATAAATATGACCGCGAACCCTTGCATTATCTGATCGTCTCATTTTTTCTTGGTATGCTTTCCACGCTTCCGGCAATTGCAATACAAATGGGTTCGTCATATGTACTCGGAGATGTGTTTGCCGGTGATTCAATCGGCATGTATGCATTTTATGCATTTTTTATTGTGGCGCTCAGCGAAGAATTTTCAAAATACCTCATGCTCCGGTATTTTGCCTATAGAAAAAAAGAGTTCAACGAACCATTTGACGGCATTGTATATGGCGTAATGATCTCAATGGGTTTTGCGACCCTGGAGAATATTCTCTATGTGCAGCAACATGGATTTGGCACTGCCATCGTGAGGATGTTTGTTTCGGTGCCGGCCCACGGCACTTTTGGAATATTAATGGGATATTATGTGGGACTTGCAAAATTTGCCAGGCCCAACCAGCGGTTGTTCCTTTGGCGCGGTCTGGCCACTGCTGTATTTTTTCATGGCGCGTTCGACTTCTTCCTGTTCCTGCAGCAAAACACGAAAGTCACGGTGATAGTGAGTCAGGGTTTGCTGGCGGGTGCCGCAATCATTTCTTTCCTCATTGCTGCCAGACTCAGCAGGAAAGCAATCCGGTTGCATCAGGAACTGTCGCGCCTCGATTTTGAAAAACGAAATAATATATAAAGAATCTATGGAGATAGAAATAAAAATAAGGGAAGCAGGCATGGATGACCTGCATGAGATCGGCGAACTTGCACACGATATCTGGCCCACAACATACGGTCACATCATATCGAAGGACCAGCTCGACTATATGCTCGATATGATGTATAGTCCGGAATCACTGGCCAGCCAGATCGAGGAGCATGAACACACTTTTCTGATTGCAGAAATTGAAGAGCAACCCGTTGGCTTCGCGTCTTTTTCTGAGACAAGAGCCGATGGCATTTATAAACTGCACAAATTATACGTGCTGCCTGGCAACCAGGGAAGCGGTCTCGGGCGGGCCTTGCTGGAAGCTGTTATCGAAGAAATTCGACCTTTCGGTGGATCAGCTTTGCAACTAAATGTAAACCGTCACAACAAGGCCGTTTCATTTTATGAAAAACTCGGTTTCGAAACAGTTGGCGAAGAAGACCTCGATATAGGAAACGGCTATTTCATGAACGACTATATCATGGAGAAAAAACTTTAGCTACTCTCCTTTCTCCAGCGCAGCCTTCTTCATTTGCGCAGACAGGTCTTTGCCCAGATATCTTTCGGCGAGCCAGTGAATACCATAAACGACAGGCGTGCATAAGATGGCGACAAGAAATTTGTACAGATAGGCGGTAGTCGCCAGCGCCAGTACCCTTCCCAGGCTCCAGTCCTGATAAATATAAAATGCAATAAAGATCACAACATAGCTGTCGATAAGCTGAGAAACCAGCGTACTGATGGTCGCTCTGGCCCAAATTCTTTTCTCGCCCGTCAGTTTTTTTATCTTCCTGAAAACAAATGCATCTGCAATCTGTCCAATGAGAAATGCAGTAATCGAGCCAACAATGATATTCATTCCCTGTCCGACTATCTGCTTATAAGCGGCCTGCATATCCGGCACTCCGTTTGCAGCACCTGAGGCAATCCAAAAATCACTCGGCACAAGTTCGATAGCGAAGAAAAAAACAACAAACATAAATCCGATCAGCGCGGCTGTAAGCAATGAAAGAAACCGGACTCCTTTTACGCCATAATATTCGTTGATGATATCGGTCATGATAAATACAATCGGCCATGGTAACACGCCGACTGTCAGGTTAAACGACAGATGTTCCACTCCAAGCAGCGAGAAATCTGCCTTTTGAATACCAAGACTGTCTTCCAGCGAAAATATTTTCACCCCGATTACTTCAGCAATCAATGTATTGGCTATGAAAAACCCGCCGAGAATGATAAATAACCTGGTGGATTTGTCTTTGATGATATAGCTGATCATGAGAAGAAAAGGTATAATTGAGGAATGAGAAAGATAAAATTGGCAAGCATCAGCCATCTCGGAATAGCCGGTCTCTTATTTCTGATGAACAGAAAGCCTGTCCATAAATTGACGACAACATTCAGGGCAGTAGCGATCACGAGTCCTGTTATCAGAATGCTGGATTGTATATGCCCGGTTGGGATTGCATTGTAATACCTGAGAGACAGGCTGAAGAGCCAGCAGATATTAGCAATGAAGGCCACTTTGTGCCAGAATGAGAGTTGCATCATAAAAGCCTGAATTTCATGAAGACCTCCAGCCAAAATCCTCAATTCTGCCCAAAATACCATTATTTTGCTTCGCAAGAATTGAATCTATGATAAAAACTTTTTGGCAGCGCAACTGGCAGCATTTTGCATCGATAGCTATACTTCTTTTTGTTTCGGTTATCTATTGTAAACCTGCCGTTGAAGGAATGGTTCTGGACCAGCATGATGTACAGGGCTGGAAAGGGATGGCGCAACAGTCCGTCGAGTTTCGCGAGAAAAACGGTCACTATCCATACTGGACAAACAGCATGTTTAGCGGCATGCCCGGATATCAGATTGCTTTCGAAACGCCCAATAAGATATCGATAGGTGTTCTGCACAACAATGTTTTTACTCTTGGATTGCCAAAGCCGATAAATTTTTTCTTCCTCGCCTGTCTCACATTTTATTTTTTGCTGATGGTTCTCAAGATCAACCCATGGATTGGCGTGATGGGGGCAATTTCGTATGCGTATGCCAGTTATGATCCGGTGATTGTTGGAGTAGGTCACGATACAAAAATGATTTGTATAGGCTATGCACCGGCAGTGATTGGATCGCTGATTCTTTTATTTGACCGTAAGTATATCATGGGAACGGCCCTGACAGCGCTTTCGGCGGCCATGATCGTATGGCAGAATCATATACAGGTTACTTATTACACCATGATTATTGCGCTTTGTCTTGCAATCGCCTTTGCTGTGCACCAGTTCAGGACCGGTAACTGGAAACCCGCGCTGATATCGGGTGGACTTGCGCTGCTGGCCGCAGGCATAGCTCTTGGAGTAAATACCATCAACCTCTGGCCCATGAATGAATACGCCAGCGAAACAATGCGCGGCGGCCGGAGTGAATTAACGGACACTTCCAAATCAAACAATAAGACCAAAGGCGGTCTCCCGAAAGACTATGCATTCGCATACAGCGTCGGTAAATTGGAAACCTTTACGTTTATCGTACCGAGAATCTATGGTGGGCGGAGTCCTCAGGTGGTCAACAATGAATACAAAAATGAGTGGGGTAAGACTACAAAAGCTGCTGAGGTATTGTCAGAGCGCACTGGCATGAATGAGGACCAGGCTTCAGATTTTGTGAAACAATTTCATGCTTACTGGGGTGAGCAATTGCCGACCGCCGGACCGGTTTATCTTGGAGCCATCGTGTGCTTTCTTTTTATACTCGGCATGGTATATTTAAAGTCCTGGCACAAGTGGTGGCTCTTTGCCGCATCCGTGATTGGCGTCTTCCTGGCGTGGGGAAAAAACCTTGAAGGATTTAATTATTTTCTTTTCGATTATCTGCCTTTCTACAATAAGTTCAGGGCTCCTTCGATGGCCCTTATCATTCCTCAGCTTACGTTTCCCGTACTCGCCTGTCTTGCACTCAACCAGTTTTTATTCAGTACCGAACCCAAAAAAGAACTCTGGAAGAAACTCAAGCTGACAGGATATATCACGGGCGGGGTTTTCGCGATCCTTGCGATGTTGTATCTGTCGTTTGATTATTCATCAGAGATCGATCAGAATGTGAGACAGGGACTGGCACAGAATATGGGCGCACAAATGGCGGCGGGGCAACAACCTACTCCACAGATTCAGCAGCAGGCGGATGAGTTTGGCAAGGCTGTGGTGAATGCCATTCAAAGTGATCGGCAATCTTTATTCGGTGCCGACTTGCTTAGGTCTTTTATATTGATTGGACTGGCGTTTGCACTGCTCGCTTTGTATACCAGGGACAAACTAAAAACGACCATCGTGATAGCGGGATTCGTCCTGCTCGGTTGTTTTGACATTTTGGGTGTTGCCACGAGGTATCTTAACTACGGCAATTTTGCAGAGCCTTCAGAAGTGGATGCAGTGTTTACGCTGACCGAGGCGGACAGGCAGATTCAAGCCGATCCTGAAAAGAATGTGCGTGTATTTGATCAGGCCAGCGGCGGAGATCCATTCCAGAGCTCAACGGCGTCTTATCATCATAATTCGATTGGTGGTTACAGTCCCGCAAAACTTGCGTTGTATGAAGATCTCAAAATCCACCAGCTTCAGAAAGGCAATATGAATGTGTTCAATATGCTGAACACAAAATATTTTATCGTGCAGGATCCAGCTACCGGCAAACCGGTTGCTCAGTTGAATCCTTCGGCGCTTGGCAATGCCTGGTTTGTCAAAGGCTTCAGGTTTGCAAAAAATGCGGATGAGGAGATGAAGGCGCTCGATAATCTCAATACCCGCGACAGTGCGGTGATAGATGAGCGTTATAAGTCGAACGCAACTACCCAGCCACAGTATGACTCCACTGCCACCATCCGCCTTAAATCAAATGAAATAGATAAAATCATTTACGAAAGCAAGGCTGGCAGTAATCAGTTTGCGGTCTTCAGCGAGATATATTATCCGCATGGATGGGATGCTTATATCGACGGCAAGAAGACAGAGCATATACGCGTGAATTATTTATTGCGTGGAATGTATGTGCCGGCGGGTCAGCATACGATTGAGTTCAGGTTTGAACCGCATGCCGTTATTGTCGGAGACAAAATGACGATGTGGTTCAGCATTTTACTTTATCTTCTGTTGATAGCAGCCATTGTTTTACAGATCAGAAAGAATAAAAACAGGACCGCATAATCAGAGCAATGAAGGTAATCAGCCTGGTGCCTTACAAGATATTTCCTGCAGTTACCGGGGGCCAGAAAAATATTGCCATCTTCAATGAGTATTTGTCGAAGCAGTGCAGTCTGGTTTGCGTGACGGTAAAAAGCAATCTACCCTCTGGCGCGTCCTACCCGGTTATGAATTGCATCGGCGATGGAGCATCGAGGTATATCAATCCCTTTAATTTTTTTCTGCTGAGGCGGATAATCCGGCAGCAGCAGGCGACACACCTGATCATAGAGCATCCTTACTGGGGTTGGCTAGGGATGCTGCTGAAATGGTCGACAGGCATACATCTCACTGTGCACTCGCATAATATTGAATCTACCCGGTGGAAAAGTTTAGGCAAATGGTGGTGGAGCATCATGGCATGGTATGAGGGAATGACGCATCGAAATGCAGACGCCAGTTTATTTATTACTGCAGAAGACCGTGACTTTGCCGTCAGCAGGTATGGTGTGGATGCTAGAAAATGTGCCGTCATCAACTATGGGATTAACAGGGAGGTCGCGCCTGATGAATCTGAGCGTAAATCCAGCCGGAGTATTTTAATGGATAAGCACATCATTACGCCGGATGAAAAAATTATTCTTTTCAACGGCACGCTGAGTTATTTTCCGAATATTGAGGCGGTGGATTTTATCGTGAAGAAGATCAATCCTTTGCTGATTTCCTCAGGATTGAAGTATCGTATGCTTATTTGTGGGGGCGGATTGCCGGCAGAATATGGGTGCTTGAAAGATATTCAAAATCTGAGTTATGCCGGCTTTGTGGATGACATCGGAGTATATTTTATGGGTGCAGACCTGTTTATCAACCCGGTCAATAGTGGCGGTGGTCTGAAGACAAAGCTGGTAGAGGCAATCGGTTATGGCTTGTCTGGAGTGTCAACCAGAAACGGAGCAATGGGTGTGCCGCCGGAAGTGGCCGGGTCAAAATTAAAAATCGTCGAAAACGAGGACTGGGCTGGTTTTACAAGCGCCATCCAGGCTGCACTGAATGAAGAAGGAAATCTCACCCCAGGTGCTTTCTATCAGTATTTTTTGTGGAAGAATATAGTGAAAAGGGCAGTTGAACATATTTCAGTTAACCATGAGCGTTAGAATATCTGTTATCACCATTTGCTACAACAATCTTGCTGAGTTGATCAGCACCTGTGTTTCTGTTGATTCGCAGGAGATGCCGACTTTTGAGCATTGGATAATCGATGGCTCAGGCACTGGAGATATCCGGAATTATCTGGAAACGCATGTGCAGCCTTCTTACAGAAAATGGTTGTGTGAAAAAGATCAGGGCATTGCAGATGCGTTTAACAAGGGTGTTTTAAGAGCAACTGGTGACGTAATCAATATGTTGAATTCGGCGGATACTTATTATAACAATGGAGTGCTAAAATCAGTTTCGGCGGAGTTTGAAATGAATCCCGGGCTGATGTGGCTTCATGGAAAATATCAGCTTCAGCGCCGGGGGGTGTGGGTTACCATCGGAAAGCTTTTTGAGGCCGGGAAACTGTATCGCGGTATGCGGAGTCTTTCGCACCAAAGTATGTTTATAAGGTCTGAGTTGCATAAACGCCATGGTCTCTATGATTTGACCCTGAAGAATGCCATGGACTATGATTTTGTCTGCCGGATAGCAAAGGAGCGCTTTATTTTCCTGGATCAGCCGTTGGTTGTCTTCGCTCCTGGTGGTGTGACGGATACAAACTACCTGAGGTCTTTGAAAGAAACGAAGGAGGTTTATAAAAAGCATTTTGGCGGTTCCGGAAGGTTGAATCTCTGGCAGATTCGCCTGAAATTTCTGCATTACATACTACAAAGCCCCGTTGGCGGGGCTTTGTATAAGTTGAAAGTCTGGCTTAAGCTAGAGAATGCTTAGGCTATTTCTTTAAGTAAGTCGTAGTAAGAAAATTAGAATAGATGGTATTCGTCTTGGTAAATGGCCCTCTGCTTATAAGGTTATTATCAGAAATGCTTATAATGTAATAGTATCTCTCACCGGCTGTATTTGCGTCCACTACATAATAACTTGGCGATAAAAGTTGCCAGGTGCCGTTCGATGTTCCACCAAGATCAACATAAGTCGCGGTGCCGTTTGCGCGATATTCAGCAGAAAATCCAGTAAATGTTTCGTATTTTTTGCTGATAAGAACTCCTCCGGAATAGGTTTCCAGCTCGTGGCCGACAAACGTCCACTTTTTAGTCATAAAATTCTTCACGATAGTCAAGCTGTCCTTATTGACAATTTTTATAACCGTATCGCGAAATATCACGGTATCATGAGTAAATTCCTTGATTGTTTCTTTTGTACAACCTCCACTGAAGATGGAGCTAAAAGAAATCCAGATAAATGCTACGGCAACGGTGATAAAAACTTTCTTCATTTGAGTATAAGATTGAGTTATTTGCTTAGATAGAAATCGTAAATATTGTTGGGGCTATAAAATGTGCCATTGGCTTTGAATGGCCCTCTTGTCCAAAGTACTTTCTTGTCGAGGGCAATAATATAAAAGAACCTCTCCAATCCAGCCACTCCTTTATCCTGAACAAAATAATTAGGAGAAATGATTTCCCAGGTTCCGGTTCCTGCTGGAGCACCTCTATACATGAAGGAATATGAACCATTGAGCTTAAAATCGTTATACGTCGTTGTTCCGCTTAAATAATCCCATTTTGTGTCTATGAGATTTGGACCGGAATATGTTTCAATGTGAGTGGCCTGCACATTCCAGAAACCGACGAGTAAGTTCTTTACGATTATGAGGCTGTCCTGAGAAACTTCTTTTATAATGGTGTCACGATAGATCACCGTATCATGGGTGATTTCGCGAATCGTCTCCTTTGTACATCCGGAGTTCGTAAAAACTGAAGAAAAGAAAACTAAGGTTGCAACACCTAAAATAATACCGGAAATTCGTTTCATTAAAGTATTTTACTATATGTAATTATGGAATCATGCGAATATATGAGTAAAACTGTAAAAGTTTAAGGCGAAGCACAGATATTTGCGACAATATTTTATCTATGTCGATAAAGGGGTTTGGAAAAGAATTACTGCTAAATGTTAATAAGAACGGAATCAAGGCTTTCCGATCACTTAAGTATTACAATGAATGGAAAAATTTTAGGTCTTCAAATAGCTCCCCTCTCGAAAAAGAACTGCCATGGATAAACTTTCCGGCGATTAAACTCCTGACTACATACCTTAAACCGGAAATGACGGTTTTTGAATATGGTGGGGGTGGCTCCACTCTCTTCTTCCTTTCAAAAGTACGCCGTGTGCATACCGTAGAGCATGACAAAGAGTGGTTTGAGAGTATCGAGGGGAAAATCAAGAGCCGATATGGAAATAATTGGGATGGAATTTTCGTATCGCCGGAACTGATTGAAACAACGGATGCACAGCGCTACTCCGATCCAACTCAATACACTTCGTCAGACAATCAGTTCATTAATTTCAGCTTTAAAAAATACGCCGAATCAATAGACAAATTCCCAGATAATTATTTTGACCTGGTTATGGTCGATGGAAGAAGCAGGCCATCTTGTTTATGGCACGGCATACCCAAAGTAAAGCCAGGCGGGTTACTGGTTTTGGACAATAGCGAACGCGATTATTACCTCCAGGATTCACAATTGCTTAACGCGATTAATACTAAATTCAATGTGATGGAAAGCTCGCACTCTCCACAACCCTTTTCTTCCCACTTTACCACTACAACTGTCTGGCGAAAAATAGGTAATCATACCAAATAAGATTATGAAAATTGTTTTTATATCCTCATGGTATTCGGAAAACATGGGTTATGCAGAAAATATGTTTCCCCGAACTATGGCCGGACTTGGACATGACGTGCACTTAATCACTTCCACGGCACAGGTATATTACAATTCACCGGATTATAAAAAAACCTACGAGAAATTGCTTGGGCCGGCTATCGTTGAACCGGTAGTAAAAACCATCGACGGCTACACTTTGCACCGATTACCCCTTCAGATAATCGAAGGGAAACTCGGAATGGAAGGACTCACAGCCCGCTTGACGAAAATTCAGCCCGACATTATTCAGGCATTCGAAATCGACGAACCCGCGACTGAAGAAGCGGCCAGGTTCACCCGTTCCCAAAACGCTAAGCTTTTCACCGAATCGCACATGCACAAATCCGTTTTCCTCAAATCCAAAAAGAAACAGCTCCGCAGCGCTGTCACCCGCTTTATGCCAGCAAATAACAGGCTAAAGATGATAAACGAACAAACCATCATCTGTTATCCTATTGCAGAAGATGTTGCGGACCTGGCAGTCAATTTCTTCAAGATCTCAAGATCAAAAATAAAAATTCAATCACTGGGTATTGATTCAACCATGTTCAGACTGCCAACTGCAGCAGAAAAAGATAGCCGCGCGGACGTCAGGTCAAAACTCGGATTTGATGATGACGATATCGTATGCATCTACACTGGTCGTTTTGCAAAAGACAAGGATCCCCACACCCTGGCGAGAAGCATAAACCAGCTTTCGGAAACCAATCCCCGCTTCAAAGGACTTTTTACCGGAAACGGCACACAAGAAGATATTGACTATATTTCTTCAATGAAGAATTGCTTAATTCAACCATTTGTACGTGTAAACGAACTCAACAAGTACTATTGGGCGAGTGACATCGGCGTATGGCCGAGACAGGAATCTACCAGTCAGCTGGATGCAGCAGCCTGTGGACTCCCCCTCGTACTGAGTGATGAGATCAGTGTTACCGAACGTGTCAACGGCAATGGATACCTCTACCGCGAAGGTGACAGCAATGATATGGTTGAGAAACTTTTGCGCTTAAAAGAAAAAGAAAAGAGGGAAACTCTTGGGAAAATCGGACACAATAAAGTAATAAATAAATATAGTTGGATAGCAATTGCCACCGAAAGGCTGGCCGACTACTCCAGGTCTTTAAATAACTGATAATGCTTTTACATATCGTAGGCGCACGTCCAAATTTTATGAAACTCGCACCCTTATACCGCGAGTGCAAAAGGATGGGCATTGCTCAGAAAATCCTTCACACCGGACAGCATTATGATAAAAACATGTCTGATGTATTTTTTGAAAAGTTTGAGATCCCGACACCTGATTTCAACCTCAATATAAATAACGGTTCAAATACATGGCAAACGGCAAATATGATGATTGCCATCGAAAAGGTCTTGCAGGACGAACAGCCTGCTGCGGTTGTCGTCTTTGGTGATGTCAACTCAACCCTTGCCGCATCACTCGTTTGCGCCAAAATTGGATGCCCGATAGTCCATGTGGAGGCGGGTTTGAGATCCTGGGACAATACAATGCCTGAAGAAATCAATCGCAGAGTCACTGACACCCTTGCAGACTACTTGTATACACCCTCAGAAGATGGAAATGTAAATCTTATAAGAGAAGGCGTTGCGCCAGAAAGAATCATCTTTGTTGGAAATATCATGATTGATATCCTTGTTCAATCTCTTCCATATACAGACAATTCAATTCTGTCAAAATATCCTGAGAAATATGGACTTCTGACAATGCACAGGCCTTCTAACGTTGACGACCCAGCGAAATTGAAAAAAGCGATTGACTCCCTGATAAATATCAGCAAAAAACTACCGCTTATTTTCCCCGTTCATCCAAGGAAAAGGAAAGAAATCATGGAATTACTGGATACTGCGCCCGCGCACCAGATAATAACCGAAGAACCGTTTGATTATTTCACCATGATCAATCTTG
>JACMLD010000139.1 GCA_014379785.1 Chitinophagaceae bacterium | reverse complement strand
CGGTACTGGGGATTGGCGCAACAACGATAGCCATCATATATTTCGCCCGGAAGAAATCAGTCATTCCGACCGAAGGGAGGAATCCCGATGGTTAGTCGCGAAGTAACAGGTGGGGATTCTTCCCTTCGGTCGGAATGACAGCCGATTCGGGTACATCACATTCCCCACATTCCCCCACATTGCGCGAAGCGCATCACATTCTCCCTCATCTGCTCATCTGCACATCTGCTCATCTTCTCATTTTCACATCCTCCTCATATTTTCCAAAGTAAACCCAATACTCGTCCCCACATCGGGCTTGCTCCTCACATGAATCGACTGCCCATGTGCTTCAATAATATGTTTGCAGATCGCGAGTCCAAGACCGGTTCCACCTTTGTCGCGACTCCTCGCGGCATCCGTACGATAAAACCTTTCAAAAATTCTGGGCAGGTGCTCTTCTTCTATGCCAATACCATCATCGCCAATTTCAACCAGTACATTGTCGCCATCCGTATTGTAAATGCTCGCTACAATGTTGCCATTGTTCTTTCCATATTTAAAA
This sequence comes from Chitinophagaceae bacterium, assembly GCA_014379785.1. Lineage (GTDB taxonomy): Bacteria > Bacteroidota > Bacteroidia > Chitinophagales > Chitinophagaceae > JACMLD01. The sequence goes on along the minus strand of JACMLD010000139.1, from coordinate 1,648 downwards.
GCATTCTCCACCAGATTTATCAGCACCTGTCTGATCTTTTCCTTATCGGCAAAAACAGTCACCGGCGCTTCACAGCCTTTTTTGATAGACGTGTAAATATTTTTAGTGCCTGTTTTTATAAATAGTGACTCATACACTTCACGAATCAAATCCTGAATCACAAAATTCGTCGTGTATAGGAGTTGCTCACCGCTCTCCAGTTTCGAAATTTCATCCAGATCATTCATCAGGTTCACCAGCCTGTCCACATTCCTCGATGTATTCTGCAAAAACTTTTTCCGTATCTCGGGTTGCTCCATTGCACCGCCCAATAATGTGTCTACATAGCCCTGTATTGAAAAAATCGGGGTCTTGAATTCATGCGCCAGATTCTGCAAAAACTCTTTCCGATATACCTCGTTCTGTTTCAGATTTTCAATCTCTTCTTTTTTCTGCGCTGCCCATTGCTCCACATCTTCGCTCACCTGGTCAATGCTTTTTTTTGGAAGAATGTATTTATAGTACACCTCTTCCTTTCTGCTTGCTTTCGTCTGATAAATAAATTTATAGATAAGTTTTATCCTCCGGTAAATAAACCGTTCGATAAAAAAATAGATCAGCGAATAGGCAATGATAAAAAGAATGATGAGTGTAAGCCCGGCTACCCACCAGGAACGAATGAAAACAAAATTGGCAAGCGCCACGAGGACGGAGATGGATGCAGCATTGATGGCGGCTACCTGCCTGGGTGAAAGATTGTTGAGATTGGCCATTTCTGCAAATCTATGTACATCAGATGTCAAATTTATATCCCACCCCTTTTACGGTAGTGATGCAGTCCATGCCGAGCTTCTGACGGACCTTCCGGATATGCACGTCGATGGTGCGGTCCCCCACAATGACGTCATTCCCCCAAACCTGGTTGAGAATTTCATTTCTTAAAAAAACCCTTCCTGGCTTGGATGCCAGCAGGTAAAGCAGTTCAAACTCTTTTTTTGCAAGGGTGACATCGCGGCCATCGACCTTTACCATATATTGCTGGGGGTCGATCGACAATTGGTCAAAAACCAGCACACCACCGTTGTCTTCCTGTTTGTGGCGGCGGAAAAGCGCATTTACGCGGCTAACAAGCACTTTTGGACTGATGGGTTTACTGATATAATCATCGGCTCCGGTATCGAGACCCTTTATTTGAGAAGATTCATCGCTGAGGGCTGTGAGAAAGATGATGAGTGTATTTTCGAAAGCTGTCTGCGTACGCATGATCCGGCAGACTTCCACCCCGTTTCGTTTTGGCATCATAATATCCAGGATCACGAGGTCGGGTTTCAGCTCTTTTGCCCTTACCAGCGCCTCGTCACCGTCTTTGGCTGAAAAAACTTCATAGCCTTCCTGTTTCAGATTATACTGGATAATCTCAATTATATCGGGTTCATCGTCCGCTATCAGAATCCTTTTCCGGTTAGTATCCATAAACCCATTTATTTGCGCAAACCTACTCCAATGCCGGGAAGCAGGGAAATGATCACGGTAAGTTCACAATTTCTTAATAGACCGGCAGTTAATATATTAATCACCCTTTGTGAATTTGCTTCGAAAGGTGGTCGTATTTTTGCTTATAATGCCATAATATGCTGCGATTTATACCTGCTTTTGTGATATTGTCGAT
>JACMLD010000138.1 GCA_014379785.1 Chitinophagaceae bacterium | reverse complement strand
TGGCCACCGTTAGAGGACAACAAAAATACAGATTTGCGAGTTTAAATCCTTTATTTTTGGCCTTCAGGCCATCACTTACCCATTAAACAATCATTGCCCATGGCTCAAATTGGTAAAAGTTCCAGCAAACGTTCCACTCCATCCTATTTCATGGCTATCCTCGGAGTTTCCCTGGTGTTGATCATGCTTGGCGTGCTTGGGTGGCTCGTGATAAATGCCAATAAACTCGGACAATATTTTAAGGAAAATGTGGAAGTAAGGGTATATGTAAGAGAGAATGTATCGCTGAAGGACAGCGCAGCGCTGGTGGAATATATCTCCAGCAGGCCTTATGTCAAGAGTTTTGAGTATGTGACCAAGGATCTGGCAAAGCAGAAATATCTCGAAGACGGCAATCAGGACTGGGTGGGTGTTTTACAGAACAATCCACTGCCGGCGAGTGTCAATTTTAAGATGAAAAGCGATTATGCGGTAACCGATTCCCTCCAGAAAGTGCAGGCGGATCTGTTGCAGAATATTGCTGTAAGTGATGTTCAGTACCCACAGTCTCTTGTGAACGATCTCAATAATATTATTCGCAAGATTTCGCTGGGATTGCTGGTGGTAGCGCTGGTCATCGCCATTGTGGTGATAGTATTGATCGACAATACCATTCGTCTGGCGATGTTCAGCAATCGCTTTCTCATCAAGACCATGCAGATGGTGGGCGCCACCCGAAGCTTTATTGCGCGGCCCATGGATGTCCGGGCGGTAATCAATGGCGCCATCAGCGGACTTTTGGCGATAGCCGGCATCATCGCTATCATTATAATCTTTGAAAGATGGTTGCCTGAGATCAAAGCTTTGCGGGATTATAAGCTGCTGGCTGTCCTTTTTGTGGGCATTATTCTGCTCGGCATCGGAATTTCATGGGTCAGCACTCACCGCAGTGTGGTAAAGTATCTCAAGATGAAGCTCGATGATTTGTATTGAGTTTTTAGTTTTTCTTATATTGCGCCCCGAATAACACCAAAAAATGACAGATAAAAATCAGGCCCCGGTACGAGACAACAGCTCATTCTTCCATAAGGAGAATTATATCTGGATGATTGCAGGCATTGTTGTCATTGCGCTGGGTATGTTTCTGATGTCCGGTGGACAAAGCAAGAACCCTGGTGAATTCAACCAGAAAGAGGTTTACAGCACTACAAGAATCACCATTGCTCCTCTTCTCATCATTATTGGACTGGCGATAGAAGTTTACGCCATTTTCAAAAAGCCTAAGTAAGTATTTTTTTATTCCTGCTAAAACGGTGCTATTTTCAAACCTTAAACCCTTTCATGGATATATTTCAAGCCGTTGTCATTGCGATAGTTGAGGGGTTGACAGAGTTTTTACCCGTTTCTTCTACCGGTCATATGATCATCGCCAGTTCACTTCTCGGCATTCACAAAGAAGAATTCGTCAAACTATACGAGGTGGCCATACAGCTCGGCGCCATTCTGGCCGTGGTAGTACTTTACTGGAGAAAATTTTTCGACTTCCGGAGATGGCAGTTTTATGTGAAACTGATTGTTGCGGTAATACCAGCGCTGTTTTTTGGTTTTCTTTTCTCAGACAAGATAGACGAGATGCTGGAGAGCCCTACCACTGTGGCGGTGACACTGCTGCTGGGTGGTATTGTATTGCTGTTTATCGACAAAGCTTTCAAAAATCCCACTGTTGAAAAGGTGGAAGATATTTCATATAAAAAGGGTTTTATCATTGGCTTGTGGCAGTGTCTGGCCATGATTCCTGGTGTGAGCAGAAGTGCGGCTTCCATTATCGGTGGAATGCAGCAGAAGCTGACCAGGAATCTCGCAGCGGAGTTTTCTTTCTTTCTTGCGGTGCCAACCATGGCTGCGGCAACTGGGTATAAATTACTAAAAGGTGCCGATTCACTGCATGCTGAAGAGTTGAAGCTTCTTGCCATCGGCAATGTGGTGGCCTTTATCGTTGCCATCCTCGCCATCAAGTTTTTCATCGGCTTTTTGCAGAAGTACGGTTTCAAGCTTTTCGGTTACTACCGGATCATCGCCGGCATTATTCTGCTCATACTGATCTATCAGGGTGTGATAGAAGGTTAGTCAATCAATAATATTGCTCCAATGAATACACAGACCGCTTCGAAGAAAGTAGTAAATGGCTGGGCGATGTATGACTGGGCAAACAGTGTCTACAACCTTGTCATCACCACCACTTTCTTTCCTGCCTACTATGCGGCGGTCACCTCCACCAACAATGCGGCGTTCAAAGATGGCGTTCCTTTTTTGGGTCGCACTTTTGTAAACACAGAGCTGAAGGACTATGTGCTGGCCTTTGGTTTTTTGATAGTGATATTTATATCTCCTGTACTGTCTTCCATTGCCGACTATAAAGGGAACAAGAAGATCTTTATGCGGATTTTCTGTTATATCGGGGCAATCAGTTGTTCGCTGATGTATTTTTTTGATGCATCGAATGTGACACTGGGCCTGATGTGTTTCATGATGGCTGGAATCGGGTTTTATGGCAGCCAGGTGTTCTACAATTCATATCTCCCTGATATCGCGAGTGAGAAGGACATGGACCGAATCAGCGCCAAGGGTTATACCATGGGCTATATCGGTTCGGTCATTATGCAATTGATTGGCTTTGCGCTGGTCGTTCTCATGTCGACTCCGCAGGATGAGGAGACGCCGCTTAAAATAACGTTCCTGCTGGTAGGAATCTGGTGGGTGGTTTTTGCGCAGATCACGTTCCGTTCGCTGCCGATAAGCAGTAAGGAAGAAAGAAAGGCAAAAACCAATGTGCTCACCAATGGTTTTAAAGAGCTGAGAAAAGTTTGGAATCAGCTGGTGCATCTGCCGGTTATGAAGCGGTTTCTGATGGCGTTTTTGTTTTACAGCATGGGGGTTCAAACGGTGATGCTAGTGGCCATTGATTTTGGCATTAAGGAGTTGAAACTCGAAAACACCATGCTGATAATTACAGCGGTGATCATACAACTGGTGGCGATTGCAGGTGCATTTGCCATGTCCAGACTTTCTGCTGTGTACGGAAATATCCGGGTGCTGATCTTCACTGTCCTTTTATGGGTTGGGGTATGCATTGCCGGGTATTTCATCACTACTGCCATGCATTTTTATATCATTGCGGCACTAGTGGGTCTTGTAATGGGTGGGATACAGTCGCTCAGCAGGTCCACCTATGCGAAGCTGATGCCCGAAACAAAGGACACCGCATCATTTTTCAGTTTTTATGATATCACCGAAAAGCTGGCGATCGTGATTGGTTTGTTCAGCTTCGGACTTATCGAAGGACTCACCGGCAACATGCGCAATTCGATTCTTGCGCTGGTTGTATTTTTTGTGTTGGGTTTGATCTGGCTTTTGCTGACGCTCATCAAAATGCCAAAGGCAGCCCGCGCCTAAATCTATTTTCATGAGATTATACAGTATCAATACGGGGCATTTCAAACTCGATGGCGGTGCCATGTTTGGTGTAGTGCCAAAAACAATATGGAATAAACTGAATCCTGCTGATGAAAACAATCTTTGTTCATGGGCATTGCGTTGCCTGTTGATTGAAGATGGTAATCGCCTGATCCTGATCGACAATGGGAACGGCGACAAGCAGGATGCGAAATTTTTCAGTCATTATCATCTGCATGGCGACGATACCCTGGATAAGTCGCTCGCAAAGCAGGGTTTCGCCAGAAAGGATATCACCGATGTTTTCCTCAC
>JACMLD010000137.1 GCA_014379785.1 Chitinophagaceae bacterium | reverse complement strand
GTTCCTCATTTTTGCGACTGTCCAGATTATCCCTTATTTCGGGTCTTGTTTTGTGATTGTTTGTCTGCGGATTCTTGACTGTATTCTGACCTGTAGTATTTTTCATAATAATCGTTTCAGGAAACTATAAAAAAACTGTGCCCGGGCGATATCCGCAAAGTTGAATTTCATTCGTAACAATCTGGTTTTCAATAAAATATTCGCATTATTCCCGGATTCTGCACATTACCAAAAACCGTAATACCCATCTATTCACCACTTATGCACAGCCAAAAATCTGATTGATCCTTTTCCCTTAGGTTTGTGACTTACAAAAACGTGAACCGTGCGATTAAAGAGTTTAGAAATCAAGGGTTTTAAAAGCTTTGCCGATAGAACAGTACTCAATTTTGACGAAGGCGTTACGGGAGTAATTGGTCCAAATGGTTGTGGAAAAAGCAATATCATCGACAGCATCCGCTGGGTGATAGGGGAGCAAAAGATCAGTCATCTTCGCAGTGAGAACCTGGAGAGCCTGGTTTTCAACGGTTCAAAAACCAGGAGCGCAAGTGGTCTCGCGGAAGTGAGCCTCACATTTGAAAACACCAGAAATCTGTTACCCACCGAATTCAATACGGTAACGGTCACACGCAAATTTTATAAAAGCGGTGAGAGTGAATACAGACTCAATGATGTGCAGTGCAGGCTAAAGGATATCCAGAACCTCTTTATGGATACCGGCGTAAGCACAGACAGCTATGCCATCATTGAACTGGGAATGGTGGATGAGATCATCAAAGACAAAGAAAACAGCCGTCGCCGCATGCTCGAACAGGCAGCGGGCATCACCATATATAAAACCCGCAAAAAAGAAGCAAAGCAAAAACTGGATGCCACCGAGCAGGATCTTGCACGTATAGAAGATCTGCTTTTTGAAATAAATAACCAGCTGAAAAGTCTCGAAAGCCAGGCAAAAAAAGCGGAGAAATACCATGAGATAAAGAAGGAATACCGTGAACTCAGCATTGAACTTGCAAAGGCCGCCCTCGAAGGATTCAATATAACCTATCGTGATCTGAACGAGCAGGCAGAAACAGAGACCAACAAAAAAATCCACCTTGAGGCGGTTATCGCGGGGGAAGATGCATCCCTCGAACAGGAAAAGGTTGGATTCATTGAAAAGGAGCGCGCACTCCAGAGTATGCAGCATGAGTTCAATGATTTGTTGCAGAAGCTTCGTACAAAAGAAAATGAAAAAAACCTGGCCGGACAAAGACTCAATTTCCTTCAGGAAAAGTCTGACAGTCTCCAGGACTTTCTGAATAAAGGAGAGGGCCAATTGAAAGGCCTCGAAGAAAGCATCGTCTTTACCGAGCAGCAGGTAACGGAGGAAGACAGTAAGCTAAGCGGATTGCAGGAACAGCTTGAAGAGTTGAAATCAAGTGTGGATGAGAACCGCAAAGTGTTTGACGAAAAACGCGGGCATGCAGACAGGCTGAGAAGCGAGAACCTGGCCAGCCAGAGAAATCAGTTTGATGCAGAAAAGAAAGTAGCGGTGGCGGATACCTCTATTCAGAATCTGCAACGCACCATCGGACAGCTTGAAGAAGAAACCGCTGTCAGAAACAGCCAGCTTAAACAACTCGAAGAAGAGCGGGTAACAAAAGAAGAGGAGCTCGAAAACAGAAAAACAGATTTGCAGCAACTTCAGGATCACCACGAGCGAACCAAAGAACAGATTCTTCAGACACAGGGCGATCTGGAAATGTTGCGCCAGCAGCTTGCAGATGAGGGAAGAAAATTTGATTCGAAGAAAAATGAACATGATCTTCTGAAGAGTCTCATTGATTCAATGGAAGGTTATCCTGAAAGTGTGAAATTTTTACACAAGAATCCAAACTGGAACCACACTGCCCCAATATTGTCGGATATCATTTATGTAAAGGAAGAGTTTCGCGCAGCGGTGGAGAATGTGCTCGAACCCTACCTGAACTATTATATTGTCAACAACCTTACAGAAGGTCTGCAAGCGGTACACCTGCTTGATGAAAACAAGAAAGGCAAGGCAAACTTTTTCCTGCTGGATAAATTTCAGCAATTCAGCAGCAGCGATGTACACCAGCCGGAAGGCACAATCGCAGCGCTGAGTGTGATTGAGGTGGACGAACAATATTTGAAACTCGCACAGTATCTGCTTGGGAATGTATTCATAGCTGAGAACGAAGATGCACTGGTAAACAGCAATGGCGCCATCATTCTTGAAAAACACGGCAAGTATGTAAAAGGGAAATATGCGCTTACGGGTGGCAGTGTGGGACTCTTCGAAGGAAAAAAGATCGGGCGCGCAAAAAACCTTGAGAAACTCGTAGAGCAGATAACTTCACAGGAACTGGTGGTAAACGGTCTCCGCGCCGCCATACAGGAAAAGCACAATGAAGTCATTGGCTTTAATGAGCAGTTGAAAGAAACGGCCATCAGACAGGCCCAGGAAGACATCAACCGTCTCACCAATCTGGTTTTTTCGCTTCAGAACAAGATTGAAAATCTCCACGCATCCCAACACACGGCTCAAAACCGGCTGGAAGAGTTGCAAGTCAACCTTTCACAAACCACGGCAAGCGTGGAAGGTGTGAGAAATGAGTGGACACAACTCGTTGCTGCGCTTAACGATCTCCGTGAGAAACTCAAAACATCCGAGGATGAATATCGTGTGGCCGAAACGGCTTACAACGATGTGATGGCCGGTTACAATGAGTTTAACCTGCAGGTGACAAGACAACAAAGCAGGATCGGCGGACTCAAACAGGAACTTGTTTTCAAAAGCAATCAGCTGCGTGACCTCAGAGAGCAGCTTGAAACGAATTCCTCACAGTTAAAACAAACCCAGGAAAGCATTGCCGAAGGCACCACTACACTCGACACAGCCGAACAGGGCCATGTGGAGTTGCTCAGACGCAAGCAGGAAGATGAGCAAAAATTAAATGAAACCGATCAGGCTTACTATAATCTCCGCAACCAGCTCAATGAAAAGGAAAGTGAATTGAGACACAAGGTGAAGGAGAAGGAAATGATTGAGCATCTGCTCAGCGAAATAAAAGACAGACTCAATGAGTTGAAACTACAACTCGCGGGTATGAAAGAAAGATTGCAGGTAGAGTTCAGAATCAACCTCGATGATATTCTGGATCAGCCAAGAAGCGGTGACACACCGGTAGTTGAGTTGCAGGAGAAGAGTGATAAGATGAAAAAGCGACTTGAAAATCTTGGTGAAGTCAATCCAACCGCCATCGAGGCGTTTACGGAAATGAAAAAGCGCTACGATTTTATCCTTGAACAAAAGAATGACCTGGTGACTGCCAAGGAAAGTCTGCTGCAGACGATCCAGGAAGTGGAGGCTACGGCCAACCAACAATTCCTGGAAACGTTTAACCGTGTCCGTGAGAACTTTCAGAAAGTCTTTAAAGCATTGTTTACCGAAGATGATACGGCTGATCTCATTCTGGAAAATCCTGAAAACCTTGCTGAGACCGGCATTGACATCGTTGCAAAACCAAAAGGTAAGCGACCTTCTTCGATCACTCAGCTGAGTGGTGGAGAAAAAACACTGACTGCAACTGCATTACTCTTCGCCATTTATCTGATAAAGCCCGCTCCGTTTTGTATACTGGATGAGGTGGATGCACCGCTGGATGATGCAAACGTTGGTAAGTTTACAAACATGATCAGAAAATTCAGCGAGGAAAGCCAGTTTATTATCGTCACACACAACAAGCAAACAATGGGAGCGGTGGATGTTATCTATGGTGTTACCATGCAGGAGCCCGGAGTAAGCAAACTTGTACCGGTGGACTTCAGAAGTCTGAGCAATTAGTGTCTTCTGTATTTTTCCTATGCTCTTTGCGCTATTTTACTATTGGCAACATATAACCGCCCGATTATCTTCGTCTCACTTTTTGAGGTTGCAATTCTTGTTTTTCAAAACAGGATGAGATGTCGGTCGGTGGTCGGCCGACACTCTCTTTTTTATGTTTAAAAAATAGAAAATCAATTTTCCAGTTTGGCTATTTTGCCATTGCCTGCCAGGAAAACAGCCTTCCCTTCTTTGGCCTTTCTGCAAACATGAAAACCTGCCTTGCTGATATTTTTCCAGTTCATGCCGCCATCTGCTGATATGTCTACCCCGGTGGTGCCACAGGCGATCAGTTTACTGTCGGTGAAAAACTCAACGCATGATCGGTATCCTGCAGGAGGAGTGAGGGGCTTCAGCCAGTTCTTTCCTCCGTCTTTTGTGATAAAGCAATTATTGATGGCAGAAGTATCTGCGCCGAAATCACCCCCGACGACAACAAAATACCTGCTGTTTTTTCTTTTCTTATTATCCCTGACGGCTATCGAGTTGGCTCCGCTGGTTTCTTTGCCTTGTGTAAATGGCATGTCTATTGGCTTGCCTTTCCAGAACAATCTTGATTTTGTGCCACCGCTTACAAAGCAGGCCTCGTCTTTGTCGAGACTCCTGATATTGGTACCGCTGGCTGCAAAGCAGGCTTCACCACTGTCTGCTGATGGCACATCTTTCAAATCTCCTGCTCTCCAGGTATTGCCACCATCGAATGTGCGGGCGATGAAAAACTTTCCATCTATCGGGTCACCCAGTACAATACCTGATTGGTCATTCCACCATTCCATTGCATCGAGAAACATTCCTTTTGCCGGATTTTCATAGACGGTTCTCCATGTGGCACCGCCGTCAATTGTTTTCAGGATCACTGCAGGTTCGGCTACTGCAATGATTACTGCCGTCACTTCGTCGAAAGCTTCTATATCACGAAAATCCCTTTTCTCAAATCCTTCGACAGTCATCCATTTCCATGTAACACCCCCGTCGGTTGATCTTCCTACCTGACCATTGCTGCCGCTGACCCATACCAGGTTGTCGGTAACAACGCTCAACCCGCGGATGCTTGTTTTATGTCCCTGCGTAAGCACCTGCAACCCTGTCTGTGCGCGTGATGCAAAGGAGAGAAGGAGTATAGCCAGATAAAACAGTTTTCTCATGAAAATATATTTGAATAAAACTACGTCATTTCATTTGTAACTTTAGGTCATGCTCCAGTATGTAATCATAGCAAAGGATGGTGAGGACGATGAAGCGCTCGAACGGCGAATGACAGCACGCCCGGCTCACTTTGCGGGTGCCAAAATATTAAAGCAAAACAACCGGTTTATCGCCGGAGGAGCAACTCTTGATGCAGAAGGAAAAATGATTGGGTCGGTAATGATTGTTCAGTTTGAAACCGAGGCGGAGTTTCGCCACTGGTATACCAATGAGCCTTATATCAAAGGGCATGTCTGGAAAAGCATCGAGGTAAAACCTTTTCGCCTGGCCGAGGTCTAGGATCAGTCTCCGTGCAACGGTCTCTTCTTTATCATGCCTCCTTTGGCGTCTTTCACGCTCTGCATTATTACAAATGCGTTTGGATCAATCGCTTCTATTTCTGCCTGTAGCCGGGAGACTTCCAGCCGGGTCACTACAGTGTAGATGATATTTATTTCACCTTCACTCTGAAATCCTCTTTTTCCAAAACCGCGCATTCCTTTGTATACAGTGAAGCCACGACCAAGTGATTTGGTGAGTATGCGGCTTATCTCTTCATTTTTTGGCGAAATGATCGTTACCCCGGTATATTCTTCGATGCCTTCAATGATAAAATCAACTGTCTTGGCTGCCGCGAGATAGGTGAGGATGGCGTACAAAGCTGTTTCTATCGACAGGAGCCATGCGGCTACCGAGAATATCAGGATGTTGAATATGAGGATTACGTCGCCCATGGTGAGCCCTGATTTTCTACTGATGGCAAGGGCAACCACTTCACTGCCATCCAACACGCCACCGCCCCTTACTGCTAGCCCGATTCCGGCTCCGAGAAAAAATCCGCCAAACACTGCCACGAGCAGTTTGTCAGATGTGATAACAGGATAGTCTACAAATGCAACGGCAATTGCCAGACCGGTGATAGCAAAAATTGTTTTTAGTGTAAATTGAGAATTGAACTGTTTGTATCCCAGCAGTACAAATGGAATGTTTACGGCAACCAGGAGAATGGCAATGGGAATATTCGTCACCTCATTTATCAGCAATGAGATACCCGTTGCCCCACCATCGATAAAATTACTTGGCAATAAAAACCCTTTGAGTCCGAACCCTGCAGAAGCGATGCCCGTGAGCAGAAAAAGACTGTCTTTCAATGCACTGGTCCGCAAAACCTTGCGGCGATATTCATCCCTCGCCGCGGTGAAACGTGACCCGGGCACAGGGGTCACCTGACCACCCGGTAGGGGTACTGTTTCATCGGTTTTTTTTTCTGAATTCATGGCGCGAAGGTCGGTAAAAAATGCCTAAGTTTTGCCTTACCTTCGCGCCGAATATGAAGTACAGTAACGAGATCAGCAAGCGCAGGACATTCGCGATCATTTCGCATCCTGATGCGGGAAAAACAACACTGACTGAAAAATTTCTGCTTTTTGGCGGTGCAATTCAGACAGCCGGAGCGGTGAAGAGCAATAAGATAAAGAAGCATGCTACCAGTGACTTTATGGAAATTGAAAGACAGCGTGGAATTTCGGTTGCCACGAGTGTGATGACCTTTGAATATAAGGGAATGCTGATCAATCTGCTTGACACCCCGGGTCACAAAGATTTTGCAGAAGATACCTACCGTACGCTGACAGCGGTT